>CAZVVR010000226.1:0-2193 GCA_964630605.1 uncultured Mageeibacillus sp.
CGAGTCACCGCTAAACCCGCTGACATTAAAACCAGCATTTGGGTTGAGAAAATTTTCCCAAGGCATCCGGCTTACTTTTTCAAACAACTGGTCAAAATTATTTACAGGACCAGTTCCCAGTTGGAGCAATACTCTTTCAGCGATTCGGCTGCTCAAATTTAAAAAAGCAACGTCGGAAGATAATTTTTCCGACGTTGTTGGAATAATCGCACGTCCGTTTTTTAAAGAAAAAGATTTTTTGTCATAACCTAATCTTTGTAATTCATTGGATAAAGCTCGTTCATTACCAAACAAAACCGGCAAGACCAAAGCTAGTTCATTATATTTTTGTAAGTCAGGCATTTTATTCCCTTTCGCGGTTATCAGGCTCTATATTAACTGTTAGACCATTATTAACGGTTGATATCAATTTTAGCAGTGAAGATCCTATCCACCAAATCTTTTATAATTCTTGACCTGACGTTTTCTGTACATATTTAAATATATTCAATTCCATTGTGCATATTATAAACATATGTTGAATGATATTAAAAAAGCTTGTAGAGTTGTTATGAATGTTTTCCTGTGATAACATGAAATTCATTCAACCGCAAAACTTTATGCGGGAACAATAGGAGGAAACTATAAAATGAAAAAATGGTTAGCAATTATTCTAAGTCTAGTCATGGTCTTCTCAATATTTGCTGCTTGTGCACCAAGCGAAGATCCTGAACAGACCGATGCACCGGGAACAACTGATCCGGTCGAAGAGCCGACAGAAACACCAGATGATGAACCAGTTGATGAGCCGACAGACCCGCCCGCTGAAAAGCCAGATGACGGTGAGTTGACACTTGAAAACATCAAAATAGGGTTTATTCACATTACCGATCCCAGTGACCAGGGTTATACCTACAACCATAACCGCGGTACCGAAAAAATGGCCGCTGAACTTGGTTTAAGCGAAGATCAGATCATCAACAAATTTAATATCCCCGAGACATCTGATGTAGAAATTGCTGCACGTGAACTGGTCGAGCAGGGATGTCATATCATTTTTGCTACCAGCTTTGGCTTTGAAGAGTTTGTTTACAGAGTTGCAGCAGATCATCCGGAAGTTGAATTCTGTCACGCCACCGGCTACCAGGCCGCAACAAGTGGACTGGACAATGTACACAACTATTTCGGAGCAATATATGAAGCACGTTACCTATCCGGTATCGCTGCCGGGCTAAAAACCGAAACCAATAAGTTGGGTTACGTTGCTGCACAGCCTTTTGCTGAGTGCATCTCCGGTTTTAGCGGCTTCTTTTTGGGCGCTAAGAGCGTAAATCCTGATGTCACCATGGAAGTTAAATATACATACAGCTGGCATGATCCTGTTAAAGAAGCTCAGATGGCGCAAGCACTTATCGACAGTGGCTGTGATGTTATTGGGCAACACGCAGACTCAACCGCATGTGCGACAACTGCACAGCAAAATGGTGTATACCATGTAGGCTACAATGCTGATATGCGTGATGCTGCCCCTGACGCTTCACTGACATCCGCTGTTTGGGATTGGTCCATCTATCTGGAATTTGCAGTTGAAAAATTGCTGGCAGGAGAAGAAATCCCTGTTGACTGGAGCCAGGGTCTTGCTGAAGGTGCAGTAGACATTTCTCCGCTAAACGAGAGTATCGTAGCTGAAGGTACTGCCGAGGCAATCGAAGAAGCCCGCGAGCGCATCGTTGGCGGCTGGGAAGTATTTACAGGTCCCCTGTACAACAATGAAGGTGAAGTTATTGTTGAAGACGGTGACGTATTTGTAGAACCTGCTTCTGCTCCTTCTTGGGAACATATTCTTGAAGGAATTACAGTTTCAGGATAAGTAAATACTGAAATATAACTTTTCAGATCAAGGCGTGCTCAGCGGGCACGCCTTTTTTTGTGGCGTATTTGCACAATTAACAGCTTTTTGGTAGTTCTGATATTTCAGCAAAAACATGGTTTTAGTCGGTTTGCCTTTTATGATTTTTTATTTTTATGTCCCGATAATCCTTATAAAATTCATTACGTCTATATATTTTGTGATTATTGACTAAATATTTGCTTATAGGTTGGTCACAAGATAGATCTGCGAAATTGAATTGACTGGTTAGTCAGCTTTTAAGTTATACTTTTGGCATGCTACCGGCTATCAGGCCGCAGATAGCGGCTTAAGCAATATGCATA
>CAZVVR010000227.1:0-2175 GCA_964630605.1 uncultured Mageeibacillus sp.
GATATAACTTGTTTTCCGCTTTTTCGTTCCAGCATCACACCATAACGATGCAAAATCCGGTCTAAATCTGCGAGGTCCTTGTCCTTTGCTCCTTTTTGAACTGCAAAAACATAGGCGGCACCATTATTACCGCTCAAAGGATTTTTAACATCACAGAGTGCAATAAATTCGACATTTTCCAGACGGGAATCCAAAGTCGACAAATCCAGGTCGTGCAGCTCGGCCAGCCCCGCTGCTCCCGGGGCGATTGTTGTTCCGGACGCGTTTAAGGCTCGCACACCTAATGCCATCGCCATTCCGATACCACCATCATTAGTTGCGCTGCCACCCAGGCCCAGATAAATTTTATTGGCACCTTTTTCTACAGCATCCAGTATCATTTCACCTGTGCCATAAGTTGATGTTTTGTAAGGGTCTCGCTCAGAAACACTAAGCAAATTCAAACCGGATGCTGCTGACATGTCTATGACTGCCTTTTCGCCTGACAGTATATAATTAGCGGTTATTTCCTTACCCAAAGGATTATGAACTACAAGGCTGATTTGCTCTGCTCCCAATGTTTCTGCCAAAGCCTCGCCGGTTCCCTCGCCACCGTCAGCTACCGCCAGTTTGAGTATGTCCAGATCAGGTTCTATACTTGACATGCCTGCCGCCAATGCATTTGCCACTTGAACTGAGCTGGCGCTCTCTTTGAATGAATCGCTGGCGATGACTATTTTCATTAAATTATCCTCACTTATATTGCTTATCGCTAGACTTATTATCGAAAATATTTTTTTGAGTAATTAAGAGTCAGTAATGATTTCATAAAAAAGCGTTAGCCCCCGGGTCAGGTCTTCTGCAGTCGCTCCGGCATAACCTATAATGAAAAAATTGCGCATAGCCAAAGCTTCAGGACTCTCTTTCTGACAGAATTCAGCAACGGAGTTAATATTGATACCAGCCTGTTGCAGTGCTTTCAGCTTGGTTTCATCCACTGGTTTTTTAACTCTGATCACCAGAGAGGTTCCTGAGTGATAGTTGAACACATCAACATCAAAATCCGACAATGTTTCAAGCAAAAGAGTATGTTTTTTTGAGTACAGTGTGCGCATACGGTTGATATGGCGTTCGAAAGAGCCATCTTCAATAAATTCACACAAGGCACGTTGCACAAAGCCCGACACAGGACATTCGCTGCTGAAGTGGGCTTCATAATTTTCTAAAAGGTCCTGGGGCAAAATCATGAAACTAATCCGCAAAGCCGGAGTTATTGATTTAGAAAATCCGCTCATATAAATTACGCGATCGCTGGAGTCTAAGCTTTTTAATGAGGCAATTTTACTACTCTTGTACTGGAATTCAAAATCGTAATCATCTTCGATAATATAACGGTTTTTCTTTTGAGCAGCCCAATTAAGAATTTCCACTCGGGCATCAATCGGCATTACGGCCCCAAAAGGAAATTGATGCGAAGGAGTCAAAAGAACAACGGATATTTTTTCAGGCAAGGCATCGACATCAACAGCATAAGTCACACTGTGCTCCTCACTGTCATAGTGAAGGTGATTTATAGCTATATGCCTGCTGCATGAATGTAAATAAGCAGTTTTTCCCACCATATAACCTGGATTTTCTAAAGCAAATACAGGATTTCCGGGTAAAATATTTTCTAACAGGGCGATCAGCTGGCTTATTCCCGTAGACACGATGATGCGCTGGGGATCCACTTTAATACCACGCGCAGACTTTAGATAACGAGCAATTGCTTCACGTAACTCTAAGAGACCTTTGGGAGGTGTATAATTCAAGATTCCTGCATCCTTCTTGATGGTTCTGCGAAAAACGCGCCGCCAATCATCGTATGGAAAGTGCCTTTCGTCGACACCGGATATTGAAAAATTATATGTATAGTCCTTCTCTTCCTCTTCCGCAACTATTTCTTCATTTTGAGGCAAAACAAGGAGATTATCGATAGATTTCACGTAATAGCCTGAACGCGGCTGCGAGTAGATATAGCCTTCAACTAATAGTTGCTGATAGGCCTGATTGACAGTGTTAACGCTGACTCCAAGTTCATCTGCCAGCGAGCGGATACCGGGCAATTTACTGCCTTCGACGAGATGTTTTTGGCGTATATGCTCAGCCAGCTGCTGATAAATTTGTTTATAAAGAATTTCTTTTGGATCCAATTCA
>CAZVVR010000228.1:0-2165 GCA_964630605.1 uncultured Mageeibacillus sp.
GTTGTAAAATAATTGTTGATGCACTGTCAATCTGATCCGGTACCAGCGGCAGAAAATAATGTAACAGCAAATAAAAAAGAAGAACATATTTGAAAAAATAAAGCACAATTAACAGTGGCCTGACAGCGATCGGCAACCGATAATAAAAACTCGATAAGAATGGCGTCAGAATAATCAATAAAATTAAAAAAACCAAAGACGCAGGATAAGATATGAAAACTAGACGAGCAGCTGTATCAGGAAATACAAAAAACAGGCCAAAAAGTAAAAGCATAAAAAAAGACAATATTATATGAGAGCCTAAATGCCTCCGACCTTCATAATCTGTATCACTCCAAACCGGACCAATAAAAAAACCTTCTAAATAATCCATATCATCACCAAAACAAAGTGAGATCGCTGGTCTCTTCTATTAATGCCATAAATTTTCGCAAAAACTCATCTGCAGGATCATTTCCTTCATAAATATTGACCCGATCTTCACCGGTAATTTTTATTTTCCAATAAAAAGGGCAATTCTCAGAAACTTGATTTTCTACCTTCTCTGGCCGCATTTTCGGTAGGTATGGCATTTGTTTCAGGATATCACGTGCATTGGCAACTTTTGTTTCACTGAGGGAGCGAACATAATTTTTGTTCCATTGGTTGCTATCCTGCCAGTAAAATATCCGCCGTTCCAGATTAATATAGGCATGAACATAACCTCGGCGAAAAACAGAGTACTCGCACTCTATAATTTCGGGCTCATGAATAATATGTGCTGCATTATTTTTGCTTTCGTCGCTCATACTTCCCAGTCCTCAATTGATCTATCAGATTCATGCTTCTGCGCTCATAGAGCGAGTCCCGCTTTTCAAAAATCGAAATTATTATAGCACGTCAATCTCTTTAGCGTTGATCATCACGTGATTTAATAATTCTATCAGCTAATTCGCGTAAACGTCTCATACGGTGGCTAACCCCCGATTTACCAATGGGCGGAGTCAAAAGTGCACCCAGTTCAGCCAGAGTATGCTCGGGATTATCCAAACGTATCCGGGCAGTTTCCATGAGATGATGCGGCAAATTTTCAAGTCCCAGCGTTTGCTCAATAATCTCTATACTTTCCAGCTGCCGTTCAACTGCACTGGTCATCCGTTCTATATTGGCTTCATCAAAATTAACTTGCCTCTGAACAGTGCCCAGAAGCTCTGACTCGGAACGGATTTGCTCGAACCGCAACAACGCCAGGTGCGCTCCCGACAGGCGCAAAAAATCAGCAATATCCTCACCGCTGGAAAGATAAACACCCTTACGCCCTTTTCCGCCGGTTTTACGGAACGGAAGCTCCATCATCTGCATAAGCTCATGAAGTTCTTGGTCCTGCTCTGCCGCCACCGGGCTTATCTCCAGATGGTAAATCCGCTGTGCAGGATCTGACATAAAACCTGCTGCGAGGAAAAGTGGTGCCAATATAATCCACCAGTCTGACTGCGGTCTGCTTTTTGTAAAAGCATAAAAATCAAAATTTCTTAATTCCCATTCTCGCCCATTCAGATCCAGTTCTATTTGTTGATCTCGGGTTCCCAGACTGTCAATCTGAACAGTTCCCGAGATACACTGAATCAGATCTGAGATCAAACTGGCCGTTTCAGCACGAGATACACGTAAAACAAAAGGACCGACTAATTGAGATTTAAGTGACACCAGCGAAAAAGAGGCTAAAGCGGCCCAAGCCTGGTATTTGCTCCAACTGTTAGTAACCAGTTTAGATAAAAGTTCATCTCTGACAGTGCTCGAAAAGCTCATAGTCTCATCCTTAGGATTTTACATCATTACAACATAATCAGCTGGTTTTAATCTTTTGATCACGATCTATGTCGCGATGATTAATTACTACGCGGCTTACGTTGCCGGGAAAAAGTTTTGCCATGCGTTCCACCAGACAAACACTTCTGTGACGGCCTCCTGTACAACCAACTCCAATGTGCAAGCGTGTCTTGCCTTCTCTGATATAAAGGGGCAAAACAAAATCATAAAAATCTTTTTGCAATTTTATGAATTCGTCTGTTTCCGTCATTTTATTTATATAATCCCTTACCGGCTGATCCTGGCCACATAAAGATCTCAGCTCATCAATATAAAAAGGATTTGGTAAAAAGCGGACATCAACTACATTGTCACAG
>CAZVVR010000229.1:0-2165 GCA_964630605.1 uncultured Mageeibacillus sp.
TAGCTTGATGCTCTCATTGTCAGACTAGGCCGACCTTACATGTTTTTTAACATTATGGATACTTGAAACGATTTCATCTGGTGCAAATTAGTTGCTTGTGATTTTTGTATAATGCTGCTGGTTTGCAGGTGCCTTTTTGACTACAGATACTTACTCTCATTTACTGACATAATTAAAGAATAAAATGTCAAGCCAGAGCTGATCTTTATGCATGATTTCATTTCATCCGTACTCACTCTATTTCACTTTATACCAAGATGTACTAATAAAACGCTAAAATGTTACATACTCTATTACACCTCACCTGTTTCAGACTTTCACACATGACAATAACTAATGAAATAAAATGAATAGCATTTTACGCTAACGATGCCGGCCAGCGGAGCAGGGGCATTGTCTTATTAAGTTGTTTTTAGCTGATTTCAGACTAGCGAAGATCGGCACTTGGTAAGGGAAGGGGAGCATTCCCTTACTCAATAGCCGCCGTAGATCACCCTCGAATAGCCGGTTTCCCAATCATCGCCATAAGTGATTGTACAGTTATTGGGAGTATAGATTACAACCCTATAGACATCATCAGCGTCCTTCATGCTTATAATGAGATCCTCGCCTTCAACTCTCCAGCTGCCATAAACCTCTCCCAATGTTTCCCAGAATTCATCCAGAGGCCACTCATCAGCACTGGCACTGTCGAGCTTTTTCTTTGATCCGGTAAGCATGGCCGAACCGTCCGGGTAAAAGGACAGTGCAGCATAAACACCGTTTTCGTCTGCCTGGTCGGGCAGCCAGATACCTGTCAGGTAATCCTCAAGCGTTGGCTCTGGGCCTTTACGGTAGAGGGTATAGGTATCAGTTCCGTCTACGGAAGTCATTTCAAATTCATCCTGGCTGATTACATTAATCTTGACGTAAAAATCATTCATCTGGGCCGATATGACCAGATCATCGCCTTCAACGCGCCAGTTTTCCCAAATATAAGGATCCAGATACCAGGCATCGGGCGTATCCCAATTATCCAGGTTTGTTTCATAGTCCATACTGTAAGCAAAAGTACTGCAGACTAGGCCATCCATAAATCCATAGACAAAAGAGTAGTCTTCAGAAGTGGGCAGAGATACCCACAATCCGGGCAAAAAGCTCTCTAAGTTGTTTTCAGGATCAGGCGCTTTTGTGATTTGACTTGTCACCTGACTTGTCGGCTCTGATGCCGGCAGCGTAGTGATGCCAGTTTCAGCAGGAGCCATGGGGTCGAGCTTTACCGGGAAGCTAAAGGCCAGGTCAGGCGCTTTATTAATCAATTCAGAATAATAATGAATCGTCAGCTTAGACGTTTCTATAGGCTTTTGATAAATAAGCCAGCCACTGGTTTTTTCACCCGGAGCAAGCTCCTTAAACTGCTCATATATACCTTCAGACGTATAGTAATCTGCATTAGCATCAAAGGAAGTCATATCGTAGCCACTGTCAGAAAAGCTGTTTTTACCCTTTACCAGGTAAATTTTAGTTCTGGCAGGTGTTTGTATAGTCTTTTCCGAGCGATTCTCGAAGGTATACCAAATCAGAAAAAATTCATTGCCTTGATCCGGCTCGCTGTAAAGATGCTCACTATTTGGTCGGCTGACCTTATCAACGGTCATGGCCAGACCATTGGCGACACCTGTTTCACCCAGTCCCAGCGTGGTAAAGTTAAAGTCTGCCTCAGTGGTATTTGTTGTCCTGCTAATCACGGGCGTTTTATTGGAATCATCCTTGGGGCCCCAGACAAACTTCAGCAGCAAAAAAACAATCAGTCCTATGATAACCAGAGCTCCGATTACAAGGCCAATAATCAGTCCGGTCTTGTTTTTCTTGGGCGGCGGGCCTGCATAAGGACCGGCCGGAGGCTGGGTATAGGGATAGGTTGGAGGTGGGGGCGGGGGCATATTGCTGCCACTGGCAGGCACTTGACTTGGTTCTTGTGCTTCTACTTTATGACCGCAGTTAAGGCAGAAGAGATCTTCTTGGTTTAGCTTTTCTCCGCAATTAGTACAAAACACAGGTATACCTCCAGAGGCTATAAGAAACTATAATGATTTAATTATTGTTAGTATACAATAATTTGGCCGGTTAAAATATTTAAATAATCTAATTCTTATATATTTTTGGTTGAAGATAACTTAACAAAT
>CAZVVR010000230.1:0-2164 GCA_964630605.1 uncultured Mageeibacillus sp.
GTGCCAGGCACGATTCTATGCAGCGGAGCAGTGCATAATTTGGTGCCAGGCACGATTCTATGCAGCAAATTGTTGCAAAAAGCTTGGCATCGTGTCGCTGCTGATGGCGTTGTGAGAGTTCAGTTTCCGTTTAATTATGATTAGCGTTTTAAAAGTCGGGAAATGCTAGATTGGCTGGTAGATATATGTTTGCCAATTTCTGTCATCGGGTAACCTGCCTTTCTGGCAGCCCTGGCAAATCGCTTTTTAAAAGAGATCAAATCCAGGCTTTTTGATCCGGATTTGATTGCCGTATATATTAATTTATCGGAACAAATTTGTGCGAGAAGCCTATCCAAATCTTTATTTTTATCGCCAATGGAGAAGACTTTTTCAAAATCATCGACCCCTTTATCGACAGGATCATTCATCAAATTCTGATACATCCTGATAGCTTCGGATCTGTTTTGCGACAGCATGTCCAAAATAAGAGAGGTGTTGATTGGGCCCCTATAGGTTGGCATTCTGTAAAATCGATCGCTACTCCAGGAATAATCCCTAACGTGCCGGCAGATACCGGCACGAATTGGATTCTGATGCACGTATCGCAGTAAATCCAGGAGATATCCCCTGTCCTCAACCGGAATAGACTTATATCTGCCTTCAAAAACATGACCACTTCTTTGTTTTCGTTTGTTATAGTTTTTCGCATAGTTGCAGATAATCCTGTGCATGAAATCCTGCATCGGAGTCTCTTTAATTTTTAAAATTAAGTGATAATGATTGCTCATAATAACATAACCTAAAAGCTCGAAATCAGCCTTTTTTGTATGATCTTCTAATAGATATAAGATGGATAATTTGTCTTTGTCGCTGGCGAAAATGAATTCTTTGTTATTGCCCCTTTGGAATAAGTGATAAATCATACCCGGAATGTTTGTTCTCGGTTGTCTGGGCATAGGAAAACCTCCACGGCTAAGCAAGATGTAAATATTACTGGAAATCAATTTTCTCACTAATTCGACGCACAAAAATGGGGGAAATTCAGACAATAACAGTCAAAGGATGGGAATATCTGCATAGAATCGTGCCTGGCACCAAATTATGCACCCCCGCACCCGCACCTGCCGAACCTGCTGCATAGATTCGTGCCTGGCACCTTTCTATGCAGCCTACAGGGCAAATAATAATTTCGTTGCCAGTGCTATACTATTATGAAGATAAATATGGGGTGTTTATGTACAATTTTCTGGCTTTGCTAAGTGGCATTATTATCGCTGTCATGGTCGTCTTTAACGGCGATCTAACAGCGGTTTACGGAAATTACAACGCCACTTTCATCATCCACGTCGTCGGAGTACTTTTCGCCTTCATCTTCAGCAAACTCCGCGGCCAGAAACTCTTTACCCGCAGAAAACTGCCGCTCTGGTTTTACTCTGCCGGTGCCATCGGCATTTTAACCACCCTCTTCAACAATTACTCTTTCGGAAAAATTAGCCTTACCAGCATCATCGCCCTAACCCTTTTCGGTCAGACCGTCTTTTCACTCCTAATCGATAATCTTGGCCTTTTTGGTATGAAAAAATACCCGCTCCGAAAATCCTCGTCCATCGGCCTTCTTTTCTCACTTGCCGGCATCATTGTAATGCTGAAGGACGTCGCAGGAGTTGACACCGCCGCCGTTATCGCGATTATTTTCTCCATCTCCGCCGGATTAATAATAGTACT
The DNA here is from genome assembly GCA_964630605.1 of uncultured Mageeibacillus sp. Lineage (GTDB taxonomy): Bacteria > Bacillota > Clostridia > Saccharofermentanales > DTU023 > DTU032. Next base: position 1,708 of record CAZVVR010000230.1, read on the forward strand.
CACCCGAACCATCAACGCCCGGCTTTCTGAACACATTGGGGCCATGTCCGGATCTTTTATAAATCATCTGGTCGGCCTCCCCTTTACCCTGGCTCTCGCACTAATAATGCCGTCCAACGACATCAGACTTCTTTTCCAAACCCCGACGGTTCGAGCCTGGATCTATTTCGGAGGACTTCTCGGCGTCATGGTTGTTTACGTTCTGAATGTAACCGTTCCAAAAATATCGTCTTTTCGCCTGACCTTGCTAGCTTTTGTAGGTCAAGTCTTCATAGGTATCGTACTTGATCTGATACGAAAAAGTGACTTTTCACCGGTCACATTTTATGGAGGTATCATTGTAGCCATTGGCATTGGACTCAACATGACCATCGAATACATCCAAAACAAGCGCAAAAAGAACCGTGCATAGAATCGTGCCTGGCACCAAATTATGCAGTGCATAGAATCGTGCCTG
>CAZVVR010000231.1:0-2091 GCA_964630605.1 uncultured Mageeibacillus sp.
GGCATCTTCGGCAGAATAAAAGTCCCCGTATTTCGAGCGCATATCTCGCAGAATGTAGTTAGCGATACCATCGATTATGGGCCGGTAGGCTTTATTTTTAGTCGCGCTCAAGGCTTCACTATAGGTAAGTAAAAGCAGGGCGTTATCATATAACATCTTCTCAAAGTGGGGCACCAACCATTCTCTGTCTACTGAATAGCGTGAAAAGCCTCCTCCCACATGATCGTAGAGGCCGCCACGGTGCATGTTAATCAGCGTGTGCTCCGCCATGTGCAGAGCCGGAGCATCGTCATATGCCTTATAGTACTTTAATAGAAACAATACATTGTGAGGCGCTGGAAACTTGGGGCTGTGAGAGAAGCCACCAAATTCACTTTCGAACGAGTCTCTGAGAATCGTATAACAATCATCTAGGAGAGCCTGCACGTTCGTCGGTGTGTCGCTGCGCCTGTTTTGTTCGGAAAGATGGTCGCTGATGAGCGCGCTGTTTTTGAGAAGACTTTGTCTGTCGGTAGCCCAAAGACGCGCTATTTGGGTGGACAGTTCGATAAAGCCTGTCTTGCCGTAAGCATCTTGTTTGGGAAAGTAGGTGCCGGCGAAAAAGGGCTTCTTGTCTGCTGTCATGAATATAGAAAGCGGCCAGCCGCCGCTCCCTGTCATCGCCTGACAAGCGCTCATATACACTTGGTCGATATCGGGACGCTGCTCTCGATCTACCTTGATACTAATAAAATGGGAATTGAGCACGTCAGCAACTTTTTCGTCTTCGAAGCTCTCATGGGCCATTACATGACACCAGTGGCAGGTTGAATAGCCGATGGAGAGGAATATCGGTTTGTCCTCTTCTTCAGCTTTTTGAAAGGCTTGATCGCCCCACGGATACCAATCAACAGGGTTATGGGCGTGTTGAAGCAGGTAGGGAGATGATTCGTGTATTAATTTGTTGGTTATTTCTTGTGCTTTTTGCATGGGAACCCCCGCTATCTGTTTACCTATTCTTGCTTTAATCCAAATAATCTGACAGATAGCCATACCCTGTGGCTGCCATGTCTTCAGCGGGGATGAATTGCAGGGCGGAGCTGTTCATACAGTAGCGCACACCTCCGGGCGAATTGCTTTCTCCGTAGAAAACGTGTCCCAGATGCGAATTGCCTGCACGGCTTCTCACTTCAGTGCGCGTCATACCGGCGGAGTCGTCGGGCAAAAGTACCAGGACATTATCGTCAATACTCTGTGAAAAGCTGGGCCAACCGGTGCCGCTGTCAAACTTGTCCCGGGATGAGAATAGTGGTTCGCCCGTCACGATATCTACATAGATACCTTGCTCGTGATTATCCCAAAACTCATTGTTAAAGGGCGGATCGGTTCCGGCGTTTTGTGTGACATTGTATTGCTCCTCGGTCAGTTTTGCAGCAATATCGCTATCGGAGGGACGGGGATAATCCGCGGGATCGACGATCGCGTTTTCCGCAAGCTCGAACTGACCTGGGGTGATATGGCAGTAGCCGCCGGGGTTTTTGTCCAGATAGTCTTGATGGTATTCTTCTGCCTCATAAAAGGACGTGAGCGGCTTGATCTCCACCTCAAACGGTTGGTAGCGCAAACGTTCAACGTTCGCGATACGCTCCGCTGTCGCTTGGGAGGCTCCGTCTGTAAAATAGATACCCGACTGGTACTGTGTGCCCACATCGTTGCCCTGTCTGTTCTTTATAGTTGGATCAATGGCGGTGAAAAAAGTAAACAGTACCAGATCGAGACTTACCTGATCGGGCTTGTACACGACTCGCACTGTCTCCCGATACCCCGTTGTGCCACTTGAGACCTCGGCGTACGTGGGGTCAGCCCCCTGACCGTTGGCGTAGCCGCTGGTCGCTGTGATGACACCCGGTAGGCTTTGCATCAGCTTTTCCAGGCCCCAAAAACAGCCGCCGGCTAAATAGATAACTTCGACACCTGCCTGTTCGACATAGGTTTTATCTCCGGTCGTTTCTCCGGTTACTGGCGGAACCTTAGTTGTAGTAGTTGGACTTGGCTCTGGCCCGCCGCCGCAGGAGACGGTCGTAACTGCGAGCAAGAGACCCAATATAATAA
>CAZVVR010000232.1:0-2074 GCA_964630605.1 uncultured Mageeibacillus sp.
TAAAAGCTCTACGCTGGAATATTTTTATAGATTAAATCTTTTGCCCTGCAACATTCTGACTACAACGACAGCCATGCTAGCGTCGGATTTTCCCATATCGCTGTCTTGCCCTGAGAATTCAGGTGTGTGGTTTTCTGCCGAAGTGCAGAAATACCCAAAAAAGTATAAAGGCATTTCCAGACGAGAATTTGATGATGAGATAAATAAGAGACGTCTAGATGGTTCCGGATCATGTCTGTTTCTCTGTGAAGCTGACGGGGCAAAAATGAAGCCTTTAAAAGCTTATGCAGACTACGAGCCGGTGATTCCGGTCAGCACGGATTTAGTGCTGATTATTTTTGGCTTAACAGGCCTGGGTCACTCTTTATCCGAACAGGTTGTGCACCGGTCCGAGGTTTTTTCACAATGGACCGGGCTCAGGATGAATGAAACTATTGAATTTGAACATCTTTGCCGTACACTGGACAATGGCGCCTTTTTAAAAGGCATTCCGCCAACAGCAAGAGTTGCAGCCGTTTTTAATCAGGCGGACACAATGCCCGCTGCAACGGATTGGATTTCTCTGGCAGACAGAGCTATGCAGCAATCACGTCTGGATGCCGTGTTTTTTACTTCCATGAAAAAAACCGCAAAGGGTAAAATTGATATTTCCTCGCATCGGACTCATTGCGGTCGGGTCCGGCTTGAGACCAATGCGCCTCAATTTTCTGCTATTGTCCTGGCTGCGGGCTTGTCTGAGCGTATGGGGGAAAATAAACTACTGCTTGAACTCGGAGATAAACCGGTTCTGGCCCACACCCTTGATAGAGTAGCTAAAAGCGGTGTCAGTGAGATAATTGTAGTGAGCGGTTATGAACGGGAAAAAGTTGAAGCTCTTTGCCAGCAAGCTGCTCTTAGCTTTCCTCCGGGCGTAGAAATGAAGCTGGTTTATAACCCTGATTTCGCCAGCGGCCAGGGTTTTTCCGTTGCCCGGGCCAGCAGGGAGTTATCAACACGCAGTGTGGCTGCTTTTTACGTACCGGGTGACCAACCTTTTGTCTCGCCTGTATTAATGCGCCAGATGATGGAGACACATGCCGATGGCCAAATTTGCCAGCCCGTACACAAAGGTAAAAGCTATTCGCCGGTACTTTTTGATCGCCGCTTTTTTTCTGAGCTGGGTGGTTTAAAAGGAGATATGGGCGGGCGCCAGGTAATAAAACGTTATCCTGAAGTGGTCGGGCAAATAAGATTTGATCTGGATTGCTCATTTTTCGATCTCGACAACCCATCCGATTATGCGAAGGCCCGCGAGTTAATTTTTAAAAAATAGATGTCGAATTAAAATTCGATTTCTTCGTTTTGATTTCCTTTAGTTATACTTATGTAAGGTTCAAACATGTATGTTTGAACCCTTTTTATTAAGGAGGAGGTTGGTATCCGTTTACGCGGATCAGCGAAGTTATGAAAAATAAATTTGATATTCTATATAAAGATTTGCCCGATATGAATTCATTTCAAGATTGGTATAATTTGATTTATCGTGCAGACAATGACTCAGCTGCTTTAGACATACCGGATTCAGACGGTTACAGAACAATGCGTTACAACGAGTGTCCGCCAATCATTGAAGAGGTGGAACAGATTTTACGGCAAAGTGGCTTGCCTGCCGGTTCATTCATTGGTATTAAAACAACCAGCTCACCACAATTTGTTTTTTGGTTCTGGGGTGTTTTGAAAGCAGGTTTTAACGCCTTGCTGCTGGACCCAAAGGCCGGTAACAATCAAATCAGACACCTTTTGACAGAATCGGACGCCAGGGCAATTATTGCAGATAAAGAGGTTCTGGATCCGTCTGAAGTTCCTGATTCAATTGATATCTATACCAATATGGATATGCCCGCTCCCTGGGCTATCCATTTGATACGTGAGGCGGCAACAGTCAAAGATTATAGCTCGCCTCTGGAACGTGCCGGTCTGTTCAATGCCGATGACCACAATTTCGGAAATCATGTCATATTGTCTACCAGTGGTACCACTGGTGCCGCCAGGCTTTTTGTCCATAGCGGTGAATCAATCAGCAATCAATTTCGCG
>CAZVVR010000233.1:0-2064 GCA_964630605.1 uncultured Mageeibacillus sp.
AATTGATATGGATACTTCTAAGACCAAACGATTACTGGCCATTTGTATGGCACTTTTGATAGGAGTGATTTTTCTGGCCCCTGTCCGGGCTAAAGCAGCCGAGGCACCGGTAAACCTCGGTACCACCGCAAGTTTTGCAGTTTTGGCAGGAGAAACAGTGACCAATACCGGACCAACAACCATCGGAGGTGATGCGGGTGGCAATGTTGGTGTTTATCCAGGAACAGCCGTTACCGGTTTTCCACCTGGGGATATTTCTAACGGAGACATTATCACAGGTGCTATCGCACTTCAAGCCAAAGCAGATCTAATTATTGCATATGACGACGCAGCCGGTCGATCAGTTACTGATAACATGACTGGTCAGGACTTAGGCGGCAAAACTCTCACATCTGGCGTTTATAAATTCGATTCTGCAGCTGAGTTAACTGGAACTTTGACACTGGATGCCGCGGGAAATCCTGATGCCGTCTTTATTTTCCAGGTTGGCAGCGCTTTAACAACTGCATCAAGCAGTACAGTCAGTCTCATTAATGGTGCTCGATATTGTCGGGTTTTCTGGCAGGTGGGAAGTTCCGCGACTTTAGGAACAAACAGTGAGTTCGTTGGTCACCTCTTTGCCTTAACTTCCATTGCGGCGCAAACCGGCGCAACAATCCAAGGGCAACTACTGGCACGAAACGGAGAGGTTACACTAGACAGCAACACCATCACTAATGGAGTCTGTGCTACTGTAAATCCAACCACTCCGACCCCGACACCAACGGCTACGGGATCAGATGCAACTTCGGACTCTACAACAGTTCCGGGTTCAGATATAACTTCGGGTTTTACAACAATTCCGAGTTCGGAGGGAACACCAACCCCTACTACAGTTTCGAGTTCAGATACTACTCCGTTTACTACAACTGTTTCAGGCTCAGATGTGACTCCGACCCCGACAACAGCCCAGAGTTCAGATATAACTCCGGCCCCGACAACAGCTCCGATCTTGATAGTGACCGGAACAAGTACTGATGATGAAATTCCGAAAACCGGAGAATCTAGAAATTACGCACTTATCGTACTGCTCCTGCTGGGCGCAATCGCCAGTTTGGCTTTATATCTGCGACGTAAGAGAGCCCGCTAATAGAATGCCGCAATATGTAGACTAAACACGGGGAGAAAGAAAACAGCTAAAAGCATCAGGATATTATCATAAGCTATCGCTTTATCGGAAATATAGCCTTAGGGGTATCACCTAGTTCACTAAACGGTACCCTCTAAGGCAAAACTCTTAAATTTTCTTGTGTGGCGAGCTATACTAATTTGGACATCTAATTAAGCATGATAAAAATTAGACCAAAATGATTTACAGTCGCTCAAGAGCTTGTTTTATCCCAGCCGGCAAGTTCAATCTCTGCTCTGTCGATCTCAAAAATCCCTTTGTCTCTTACTTCATAAATTCTGTCTGTCAAATCTAAAGAAGTTACTCTGTGGGTTACAATAATCAATGTTTTCTCTGCCCAGTCGGTTTTAATGTACTGGTAGATTTTCCTTTCAATTTGACTGTCCAGATTAGATGCAGCTTCATCCAAAATTAAAATCTTAGGATCTCTGATCATTGCCCTTGCGATCGCTACTGCTTGTTGTTGACCGCCGGATAAGGTTTTTCCTTCTTCACCAACTTCAGTTTGCAAGCCGTTTTCAAATTTAGCAAAGAAATCCTCCAGCTCAAGTTTGCGGATCAAGTCTTCGACGTCAGCCAGAGTCTTGTCTTCCATTCCGTAAGTGATATTTTCCCAGATGCTAAGCGGAAAAAGATAGGTGTCTTGCGGCAGAATTTGTAATATCTTTTTGAATTCATTTTTACCATAATTTTGATAAGGAACTCCACCAATTAGAATCTCACCGCCATCAGGATTATATTGCCTGCCTAAAACCTTGATAAAAGTACTTTTCCCGGCCCCTGATTTACCGATAATGCCAATGCGGCTTCCCTGTTCGATCTCCAGATCCAGATTTTCCAGAATAACTGTATCTTCATCATAGGCAAATTTCAAATTCTTAATGGCAATATCGTAA
>CAZVVR010000234.1:0-2061 GCA_964630605.1 uncultured Mageeibacillus sp.
TTGCCCGTGTGCTCTTTACATATTTTTGCAAGGCATTTAATAATTCCATTATGCGGGCAACAGAGGTATTAAATTGAAAACGTTCAGCATCTTTGGTCACTTCTTTGATGCTGTTGTGGCGGACCCGGTTTAGTTCCTTGTCATCTGCAGTTAATGTTTGGGGCAAGCGGGGAATGAGATTGAGCTCAGCGCGTTTTGCTTTGTCAGCGAGTTCGCTTTCCGCGAAACTTTCGACACGCTGAACAAAACGAATCATGGCACGAAGTCCGTCATCACTCCAGGGCCCCCCCTCGGTGTAGGAAAAGCCGAAGGCCAGATAAAGGCGGAACACGTCGGATCCATGCGCTTCGATATATGGATCCGGCGAAATGGTGTTGCCCAGGGATTTTGACATTTTGTTGCCGTCGGCTCCCAAAATTAAGCCCTGATGCACCAGACGGCTAAATGGTTCGTCAAAGTTGAGATAACCAAGATCTCGTAAAACTTTGGTGATAAAGCGGGCATAAAGCAGGTGCATGGCTGCGTGCTCAGCACCACCAATATAAACGTCTACCGGACACATTTGATTGACTTTATCACTGTCGAAAGGGGCCTGCTCGTTTTTATTGTCGACAAATCTAAACATATACCAGGAAGAACAGACAAAGGTGTCCATGGTATCGGGATCGCGCCGGGCAGGTCCGCCGCAGGTAGGGCAGGTAGTGTTAATAAAATCCTCGGATTTAGCCAGAGGAGACTGACCGTCCGGTTTAAATTCCACATTATAGGGAAGTTCAACCGGCAACTGATCTTCAGGCACAGGAACAGTGCCGCATTTGTCGCAATAGACAATGGGAATTGGAGTGCCCCAGTAGCGCTGACGGGAGACCAGCCAGTCGCGTAAGCGGTATTGAATGGTTGCTTCACCTTTGTTGCTTGCACTCAGATCCCGGACAATGGCTTTTCTTCCAGCAGCAGAGGTCAGACCGCTGTGGGAACCGCTGTTTACCAAAATTCCATCTTCGCAAAAAGGAGTATCCGTAACCTGCCATTGTTCGTCTTTCTCCTCCGGACGTATAACTGTGGGAATCGGCAGATTAAAGCTTGAAGCAAATTCAAAATCGCGTTCGTCATGGGCCGGAACAGCCATTACAACACCGGTACCGTATTGGGCAATGACGTAATCAGAAGTCCAAAGGGGAACCTTTTTTCCGGTCAGGGGATGAACAGCATAAGAACCTGTGAAAACACCGCTCTTTTCCCTGGTTACTGACTGACGTTCGATTTCACTCAGGTGAGTGGCTTTTTCCTGATAAGCCTCTACTGCGGTTCTGTATTCAGCAGTTATCAGAGAATCGAGCAAATCGTGCTCGGGAGCGATTACCAGATAGCTGACGCCGTACAGCGTGTCGGCTCTGGTAGTGAAAACATTGAGAGTAAGTCTTTCACCGTTATCAAGATAAACTTTCTCGCCGTCTTTTTCCACACCAAATGATATTGTGGCACCTTCGGAACGCCCAATCCAGTTTGTCTGGATTTTCTTGGTTTTATCAGGCCAGTCCAGATCTTCGAGACCATCGAGCAGTTGTTCAGCATAATCGGTAATGCGGAAAAACCATTGGGTTAAATTGCGCCTGACTACTTCGCTGTGGCAGCGTTCACAGGTGCCGTCACTTTCAACTTGTTCGTTGGCCAGTACTGTATAGCAGCTGGGGCACCAATTCACCGGCGCTTTTTTTCGGTAGGCAAGATTATTTTTATAAAGTTGCAGAAAAAGCCACTGTGTCCAGCGGTAGTAATCGGGATCGCATGTGGCCAGCTCGGCATCCCAGTTAAAAAGACCACCGATTTCTTTCAGCTGTTCTTTCATACTAATGATGCTGTCGCGAGTACTGTCCTGAGGATGGATTCCGGTGGCTATGGCATAATTTTCTGCCGGTAGTCCAAAAGCATCAAACCCCATGGGTTGGAAGATTTCATAGCCTTGCATTTTTTTCATGCGTGCGTAGGAATCCGACAAGGAATAGTTATACCAATGACCGACGTGTAATTTGGCCGCAGACGGGTAGGAGAACATTTCTA
>CAZVVR010000235.1:0-2059 GCA_964630605.1 uncultured Mageeibacillus sp.
AGCCATCGCAGGGACATCAACTTTCTTAACATCCAGATCAATGTTCATTTGAGAAGATAATTTTCTGACAAATTCTTCATCTTCATCGGCAGTCAAGGGACGAATGCCGTGATGAAGATGGCAGGCAGAAAGTTTAAAGTTAACTTCTTTTTGATAAAACAGCAGAAAATAAAAAAGCATCACAGAATCAAGACCGCCCGAAAGCGCACAAACAATATGATCAGCAGAAGAAATCAAATTATTGAACTCCACTGTTTCCCGAACGGACGCAAAAAGTTTGTAGCTGGATCTTGAAAGTGAACACATGATTTATTAGAAAGGTACCTCCGGTAAAGTGTCTTCAGATTCGTAAAAAGTCATGAGTTCAGGTTTAAATTCCAGTATGGTTTTGCGTGTCTGACCCTGACGATTTTTTTCGACAATAAATTCTACATCCATTACTTCTTCCGAGAAATCTTCATCTCCGTCAGCCGGCTTGTGCAGAAACATAACTACGTCAGCATCTTGTTCAATTGATCCTGATTCGCGCAAGTCAGCCAGTCTGGGTTGACGGCCGCTTTTATCAATTTCGCGGTTTAGCTGCGAGAGTGCTATAACCGGAACATCCAGTTCACGCGCCATAACTTTCAGAGTTCTTGATATTTCAGCTATTTGCTGCTGGCGGTTTTCGGCCAGTGAACGCCGGCTGGCGCTGCCCATCAACTGAAGATAATCAACAATTACCAGATCCAATGATTGTTGCAATTGTAACTGGCGGCAACGGGCATGTATTTCCATTGCGGTGATGGCAGATCTGTCATCAATAAAGATCTTTTTATTATATAAATCTCCCAGAGCCTTACCGATTTGCTGCCAGCTTGCCTCATCTTTCATGCGCAAAGTTTCCAGTTTTTGCAACGGCATAAGAGAGCGGGAAATAAGAATACGAGTAGCAACTTCAGCTTTACTCATTTCTAAACTGAAAATGGCCACTGTCGCATTTTCAAAGCTGGCCACATTGTGCCCGATATTAAGTGACAAAGATGATTTACCGACACCGGGCCTTGAAGCGAGAATATAAAGGCCGCCTTTCCGCAATCCTCCCACAATCGAATCAATGCTGGGATAATGCGTCATAAGTTGCTGCAATGCTTTACCGCTGGCACGCTCTTCTAACTCGCGGATGCGTTCTCTCAAAACAACTCCGATACGCTCAAATCCGATATTATCACTGCTTTCGCGAATCTGGTAAATCTTCTGAGCTGCCAGTTGGATCAAAGTAGAAGCATCTTCGTTGGAGGAATAACAGAGACTGATAATTTCGTCCAAAGCAAATATCAGCTGGCGCTTTTCAGAATGGTTAAGAACAACTTCGATATATTGGGGATAATTGGCCAAAATCGGAGTTTTATCCGGCAAAGACGCAATATATTCATAGCCGCCCGCTTGCCCTATCTGGCTATTTGATTCCAGATAATCCGTTACTGTTAAGATATCGCAAACTTCATTACGTTCTGTCAAAGATAAAATTGAGTCGTAAATCAGCCGATGTTTGGGATCGTAAAAATCCTCTACAGTCAGTTCACTTACAGCCGCTGCCAGCTGCTCGCTGCCATAAAGTGCACTCCCCAGAACCGATTGTTCAGCTTGAATCGAATGCGGCAATGTCAACCCCTGCAAACGAGCGGAAAGTTTAGCCGCCTTTTTTTTCAAGATATTTCCTCCTTTTTCGTCAGATTACTTATTCTTCTGATTCAACAACAATAAACAATGTGGTTAAAATACTGGGATGCAAGCGAATCGTGGCTTCGTATGTACCCACGGTTTTCACGTTTTCAGCTAAAGTGATATCTCGTTTGTCCAGAGTATATCCCTCTTTCTGCAGGAGATCAGCAATGTTTTGGGCTGTGATAGTGCCGTACAGACGACCGCCTGATCCGGTTTTCACTTTCATTTCGATATGTTTACCGGACAGCTCATCGGAAATTTTCTGAGCTTCTTCCATTTTTTTTGCTTCCTGCTCGGCCCTTGCCTGTGCCTTTGTCTCAACTATGTTCATATTGGCTGCCGTAGCCGGAAC
>CAZVVR010000236.1:0-2048 GCA_964630605.1 uncultured Mageeibacillus sp.
CGTAAAAATCTTTATCTAGAAAAGTTCCGAAAGCCGGCACCAGCAAGAGATCATAATTCAAAATTTGATCAATTTTTTCACTGTAAAAGAATCTTTCGATCTTTTTGTCTTTACCTCTTAACGCTATCAGAAAGACTCCGGTGTCATTAGCATCGAGTTCTACATCAATCGGAGTAACTGTTTCGGTGAAGAAACTGCTAGTCTGGTGTGAATTGACGTCACCTGCTTCGTTTTCAGCCAATCTTTCTTGATACTGTCGCATATAGTCATCAAGCAAAACATACTCTCCGGAATCGAATTCAAGGACCGGAAGCTCTAGTCCTCTGATTGCAGCGCTGCTTCTGGAAGTGCCATGGGGCATCAGGCCTTCCGGCATAAAAACTATGTGATACGATTCTTCATTCAGGGCAAAACGCAGATACGGTATAAACCCTCCGCAGCCACTATCATAATAATAAAAACATGGTTCTTCGTCCGAACGATTAAGAAATGCGATGAAAAGATCTTCCTCTTCGGAATAAAATCCTGATAATCTGTTGCCATTGATTATTTGCTCTTCCGGATCAAATCCGCCGGGTAGCTGCAAATCTTCCGGTTCTGCCTCTGCCAGCGACAAACTGCGCCCAGCATAGTCTACTGCCTTAAAAGGCTTGGTCGTTCCAGTAGTTGTGCTTTCGGCTGAGGTGGCAGTTGTGGACGGAGCTATGGTTTCGACCGGTGCCAATGGTGTTTGAGCTGGTGCGGTGGTTGTTGTGGTTTGAGGTAAAGTTACAGGAGGAGGAGGGGATTCCGTTTTTATATTAACCGAGTTAGACGCACCTACAATATTAATGCCTTCTTTTGCATAGTTTACAGCTACTATATCTGTCACTTGAAATACAGATGACCCTTCAAGATTCTTTACTTTGAAGACTGCTGTAAACAGACCTGCAGCGGAAACATCCACACCACCCATTGTCGCAAAGGCTGCTCTTAAACGACCTTCCGCGGGATTACTCAGACCTGAGGATGAACTAGAGGGTAGATACTCCATTCTTGAAGCATCATAAATAATAGTGCACTCAAATGTGCCTAAATTGACATTTGCTCCTATTGTCACAGAGACAGTTTCTCCCGGTTTTACTTCTTTCTTCGAGACAGAAACATTGGCAGTTATTGTAGCCAACACTGTTTCAGGTAGAAATACTACAGATAGAAAGATTAGAAGCGAGAGTATTAACGCTGATATTTTTTTCATATATATTGCTCCAATTATATGTTTATTTAGCTTGCTCAATGGAATCCATTTCCAGAATATGCTGGATGACCCACATCATGTCGATAGAGTTAACTTGCCCATCCTTTGTCACATCCATTGCTTGTCTTTCTATTTCAGTAGGATTATCCAGTTCGAGAATATATCTGGTCAACTGCATCGTGTCAAAGGAGTTAATTCTGCCATCCCCGCTTGGATCGCCATAAATCAGAAGATAATAGTCTCTAGTTGAAGCAGACTCATTCTTGTAGACTAGTGAGAGTTTAGTACCGGTTCCTACTATACCTGAATCAACTTTTTTCCCATCAACAGTAATAACAAGCTTGTAACCGTCTGGCAGCTTCAGATTTTTCGTCAAATACTCAACAGTATTTTTTCCTGCTTCAGGGGCTGCGTTGGTCACATAAGAAGTTCCAATATCTAGAGTCGTGCTGGTCATTTCCGCAGCCGGCTTGGTCGAAGGATCACCAGGTTGGGCGGTACCTTCTCGGGTTACAGTGATAAAGTAATCTTTCACATCGCCACGCTCAGATAGAGCTTGAACTTTAATCGTATTTTCACCATGTTTTAGATTGTAAACGCCGATTCCTTTAATATTACATTTATCATGATAAGCTTTGGCATTCACTGTAAATTTCTCCACACCCTGAGCAACTACAACGGAATAATTGTTTACATCAGGGTTAAAAGCAGGTTTTAAAATTCCTGAAGACACTGTTATGCTCTGCAGCCAATTGTTGCGGCTGCGATTATCTGTTGGAAAAGCTGCCGTTTTCGCAGGCATATCCGCAAT
>CAZVVR010000237.1:0-2020 GCA_964630605.1 uncultured Mageeibacillus sp.
TCTCTGCTTGGCCTTATTTTATCTATCGGAAGAAATTCACCGCCTCCTGTTATGCAGCAGACCCCAAAGCAAAAACGAAATCTGAGCAAACGTACAATTATTGCTTCCGTTCTCATTTTATTATTTATACCCTTAACTATTTTCACATGGGTATTCTACCTAGAGAGTGAAAGCTATAACGTAATTGCCCTGATGGTTCTTTTCCAATGTATGTTGCCCTTTATACTTGTTTTTGAAGGCAGAAAACCTATGGCAAGAGAACTAGTTACAATTGCCGTTATTTGCGCCATCGGTGTAGCCGGAAGATCAGCCTTTTTTATGCTTCCTCAGTTTAAACCGGTAATAGCGTTGACTATTATTGCAGGAGTTGCCTTTGGGGGAGAAACGGGATTTTTAGTGGGCGCAGTTACTATGCTTGCATCGAATGTGCTGTTTTCTCAGGGACCCTGGACGCCCTGGCAAATGTTTAGTATGGGAATCATTGGCTTTTTAGCAGGTATTTTGTTTAAAAAAGGATGGCTGCGGCGCAATAGAATTTCTTTGGCCATATTCGGCGCCTTTTCAGCCATTGTTGTCTATGGAGGGATTATGAATCCGGCATCGGCTTTGATGTGGAGCTCAGGAGCGTTGAATAAAAATATTATTCTTGCCTATTATGTATCCGGACTGCCAATGGATCTGATTCATGCTTTTGCAACAGTGATCTTTTTACTGGTAATCGCAGAACCGATGTTGGAAAAGCTGGATCGAATAAAGGTTAAATATGGCTTAATTGAATAAGAGGCAAAATCTGTAAAATTCAGTTTAGCGGCCACAACGTGTCGATAAACAGGCAGAAAACGGTGCAACTTCCTTGTCACTTATCCGCGCATCTTAATTTGCTTGATTGCAAATCAGATTACTTGTCTTTTTCTTTTAAAGTTAGCAAAAAACAAGACTAATGAGACTAGAAATACCACAACAATAAATATGATAGAAAAGTTGAAATTAATGCTTGTTTCTCCCCACTTTAATATGACTCCAAAATTTTCTTTGTAATTAATTGTCGTAGCTAAAGGCGCACCATCAAAACCAAGAGCGATTGAATCTTTCATGAGAATCTGCCTGAATAAAGAGGCAATATGCGCAAAAGGTAAAAGAATAAGTGACTTTTGAATGGTATCAGACAGTTGGCCAACCGGAATATAGAGGCCATTGACAAAACCTATGGTAGTGCCGACCAGCAAACTTGCTGATGAGAACGCACTGTTTGTTGAAAAGAAGGAAACCATAAGGCCCATTAAAGCAGCGCTCATAAAAGTTGAAATAACTATTAATCCCAATGTTTTAAGAATTATTATTAAACTAAAATAATATCCTGTATCAATAAATATATATAATCTATAAGTATAGAATACTCTAATTGATTAGACGTGCATCAATGATTTCATTTAATATGTCTTGGATATTTTCTATGTCATGATGGGTTGGTACATTTTGGATATAGATACTTTTCTTTGTTGACAAGTCGGGCAGGGGGAAATTTGTGACAATAAAGTGGTAATCTAATTTTTCTAATAATGCTACATTCAACTCGATGTCAGTATATATATCTATTAAAAGCTGGTCGCTGAATTCGCGAATTAAGAAATCTTTTAACATTTTTGAATGCGACATATGACGATCACTAATAATCAAAACTTTAAATTCTGGATATTTTTTGCGCATTTGAGGAACCAATTTTTCCCAATGTGTAAACAAGATATAGATGAGAAAATAAATTCCGTCCTCTGTTAGAGGTTTTCCCATTAAATTTCGGTATTCCAAGATCCCATTATAAAGTTGCGTGTATAATTTCGGGAAGCTGTTTTGGATATCATTTGTAAATAACTTGTTTTGATTATACAGAATATAGCCGGAACGAGGTTCAGCATATTCTAAATGGGAACAGTTATGAATTGCTAAAATAAGATCATTTCTATTAAATAATTCAATTTGGTTTTCCTCAGAGATTTCCGTTAAAAATTGATTTAAAAAATTA
>CAZVVR010000238.1:0-2014 GCA_964630605.1 uncultured Mageeibacillus sp.
GCTTAATTGAATTAAAAGAATAACCAAAGCATCTCGGTCCTGCATTTCCCCTGTCTTGATTCTTAAATCGCATTGAAAACAGGCTTCTATCATTGCTTCCAGTTGTTCAAGAGAAAATGGTCGTGATTGTCTCAAAAGTTTATTTGCATAAAAACTGCTGGTAGTGATACCGCTTTGGATTATCTCTGAGCTGCTATTCATTTCCTTCGCAACCAGCAACCGTCGAAAAAGATTGGAGATCATAGCCAGAATACCCAAAGGTGATTCGCGACGATCCAATAAACGGTCTAAAAATTCTAACGCCCGATCAACATTGTGTGCAGCCAGAGCGTCTGTTAAATCAAAGATTCTTCCGCTGAGATCGGGACGGCAGACGAAGTCCACGATGTCTAAAGAGATAGATTTTAAATTTTGGTTTTCAGCATATAGGAGGATAACATCAAGTCCCTGCTGTATCATAGACATCGATGACTCGTAGCGAGAGATAAGAGATAATGCAGCTTCGTTAGTAATTTTGAGCTGATGAAATTTAATTTGAGCACCGATCCAACTTAAAAGTTCTTGCTCTGTTTGTAGTTCAAGACGAATAACAGCACCCTCTTGCTCTTTGATGAATCGCAACAATTTGTGGTCATGGCGTTCTGCCCTCTCTCCCTTCTCCTGCCGTTCTTCAAATAAAAGTACAGTTCCCTCGCCTACTCCTCGAATAATTGCCTCCCATTCAGCCAGAGAATCACTGTCCAGAGCACGTTTAAACAAAGCAGACTGTTTGATATGCACCAGTTTATATGGCGACATAAAAGCAGGAGTCGCAATATCCGCTATTAAGTCATCTTGATTAAGATTTGCAGCTTTATTTTCTAAATCATATACTACAGAATCCATAGTTTTACAGCCGGGCGCTAAAGCTTTCTCATAGATCTTGTCCCGCAAATAGCTGATCAAATATTGTTCCTCTCCCAGAAGAACATATATTTTTCTTAACGGTTGAGCATCAAGTTCTTTGCTTAAAGCTGCATATGTCAATTTATTTCTTTTTTTTATTGCCATACGACTATCCTACTATCTGCCTTAAAAAGCTGCAAGAAAAAGGCGGCGCTTTCATCCAACCTAATAGTAAAGATATTACGTTCCCGCAGTCTTTCTAATGTTTCCGGATGAGGATGATTATATAAGTTGTTTTTGCCTGCTGATATAATCGCCCAGCGGGCTTTTACTAAATCTAAAAATTTGTCTCCGCTGCTTAATTTTGAACCGTGATGAGGCACATGCAGATATTCAACCGGTCTCAATTCGTCCGTGCGCACCAGCCGATCTTCTGTTTCCTGTGTCATGTCACCAGTGAAAAGAATGCTGTGTTCAAAATAATCAAGATAAAAAACCAATGACGTGTTATTAACATCATCAGAACGACTCAGATCTGCAGCAGTTGGTGCGATAAAGCTGATTTGTGCTTTTGATAACTGAAAGCATTCACCGGCCAAAACCTCTTTTACTGAAAGTTTCTTTTCAGTGGCATCTTCAACAAGAAAAGACATCCAGTCAAACTCATTTTGATTATATGGATTTTCCTCTGAAACAGGATTTGAAAATTTTTCTTCATTTTCATCAAGACACTGCAACCGTGGCACCAGCAAGCAATCCACACGGCCAAGGCTCATTAGTTCAAGAACTCCCACAACATGATCAGCGTGTCCATGGGTGACAAAAGCCAAATCCACGTGATCCCGGCCCTGAGATCGCAGGGCCGGTAAAATTTGCTGATAACCATTTCTGCTGTCCCCGCCGTCAACCAGAACCGTTGGCCCCTGAGAAAACAAAAGCAGAGTCGCATCTCCCTGACCAACATCAAGAAAGATTATTTCCAATTTAATGCAGTATGTAGATGTCTGTTTTGATGGAGATTGGCCACTTGGATTTAGAAAGACATCTCCCCTTGATATATCCTTTGAAGATGAGCTTAAATTATATGAAAAAGTATGATACCGCAGGCAGTTGAAACGTTAAGGGAATT
>CAZVVR010000239.1:0-2013 GCA_964630605.1 uncultured Mageeibacillus sp.
TTTGTCAAAGATGCCGATCCTAAATTAGTGCAGGATCTGGAAGATCGCGGTTTATTGCTTTTTAGCAAAGATTTTGAACATAACTATCCCTTCTGCTGGCGTTGCGATACAGCTTTACTTTATTACGCTCGGTCCGGCTGGTTTATCGAAATGACAAAAGTCAGAGACGCACTTATCGATAATAATGAAAAAATTAACTGGATTCCTCAAAACATTGGTACGGGGCGCTTTGGTAAATTTCTCGAAAATGTAGTGGATTGGAACCTCTCGCGTGAACGCTACTGGGGCACGCCCTTACCAATTTGGGAATGTGAATCCTGCAATGCAAGACATTGCGTTGGTTCCGTGGCGGAGCTGCGTGAACTGGCGCCGGATTTAGCGGCAGATATTGAACTTCATAAGCCTGCAATGGATTATGTTCATTTTGACTGTAAAGAATGTGGGGGTAAAATGACGCGTGTCCCCGAAGTGATTGACTGCTGGTTTGATTCCGGAGCTATGCCGTTTGCTCAATATCATTATCCTTTTGAAAATCAGGAAATGTTTCAATCCAGCGCACCGGCGGATTTTATTTCCGAAGCCATTGATCAAACACGCGGTTGGTTCTACACACTTCATGCCATTAGTACTCTCTTATTTGATCGGCCGGCTTATAAAACTTGTCTGGTGCTCGGCCATGTTCTCGACGGCCAAGGGATCAAAATGTCCAAACACCTCGGCAACGTCATACACCCCCGAGATATTTTCGCCACCGAAGGAGCCGACGCTACACGTTGGGCTTTTTTCACCACCAGTCAACCTTGGCTGCCTACAAGATTTTCAGAAGAAACTGTCAGCGAAGGTAAACGTCGCTTCATGGGTACATTGTGGAATACCTATGCCTTTTTTGTGTTGTATGCCAATATTGATAATTTTGAGCCGCAAAACTACGACAAAGCTTTTTATGCTTCTAAACGAACAGTTATTGACCGGTGGATCTTGAGCCGTCTTAACAGTTTGATTAAAGAAGTGGATTCTCGGTTGGAGAAAACTGATATCACAGGTGCTTCACGCTGTTTGCAAGATTTTTCGGATGAGCTTTCCAATTGGTATGTGCGTCGGTCACGTGAGCGTTATTGGGGACCGAAAATGGATGACGATAAAATCGTTGCCTATCTGACCCTGTATGAAGTTTTAGAAAAATTCATCCGCTTGATTGCCCCGTTCACTCCTTTTGTGTCAGAAATGATTTACCAAAATCTTGTGGTCGGGCATCTGGACTCAGCTTGTGAAAGCGTACATTTCGAAGATTATCCCCAGTCGGATGAATTGTTAATTGATGAAAAATTGGAGCAGGATATGGACCTGTTGCTTGACCTTGTCAGCCTGGGCAGAGCTGCACGTAACACAGCACAACTTAAAATCAGACAACCTCTTTCTAAAGCTATGGTTGTAGGTGGCAGAACACTTCCGCAAGAGCTGGTTGACCTGATTAAAGATGAGCTCAATATCAAAGAACTTGAATTTGGTGCGGAAGCTTCAGAACTAATCGACTATGAGTTTAAACCACAGCTTCGTACATTAGGTAAGAGAATGGGTAAAGATCTAAATAAAGCGCGTGAACTGATTCCGGAACTGCCTGGACGGGCCACGATGGATATTCTCCGGCGTGGAGAAACCGTTGCTTTGGATGTCGACGGAACTGTTTATGATTTAGCTGAAGAAGATTTTTTAATTAGTGAGGTGCCTGCCACAGGTTATGTCACAGAAAGTGAAGCCGGATTGACCGTTGCTTTACAGACTGAGCTTTCAGACGAGTTGATCGAAGAGGGTTTTGTACGGGAAATCGTCAGTAAGGTTCAGTCGATGCGGCGCGACATAGATTTTGAAGTTACTGATAGGGTAGCCCTCTATGTTGCCGCTAACAAGAAAATGACGAACCTGGTGGAACGTTGGCAGGAAAAAATATGCGAAGAAGTTCTTGCTGCGACTCTTACTTTCTTCAGCAAAAAAGAAAAACTACCACAATATGCA
>CAZVVR010000240.1:0-1979 GCA_964630605.1 uncultured Mageeibacillus sp.
GACTTTTTCTCGGGGCTGTCGCTTTTTTAATTCTGTTTTTAACTCTGCGGGCTGTTTTTGTAGGATTGGTCAGGATGGTAACCCGTATCCTGGATCACATTCCTTTATTGGGCTGGGTAAACCATCTTGGTGGTTTGTTGCTGGGAGCCGTTTTCGGCATCATCGTAATAGTTCTGATTACAATGATCCTTACAGCACTGGCAGTTAACTCCGAAACACTGCATTCAGTGCTATCCTCTTCAATGATTTTGGATTTCTTATCCGACAAAGACATTTTCACGTCACTTTTAGACACGATTATTTAGTATTTTTTCGCTTGACAAACTTTATCTGCATGTTATATTAAGTTATGTATTAGCACTCGAAGCAATAGAGTGCTAAAATTTCGCAGAGAGTTATATACTTATATAGCAAAAAAAATTTTGGGAGGTACATTTATGAAAATTAGACCATTAGGTGACCGCGTTGTTATCCGGATGCTCGAATCAGAAGAGACCACTAAAGGGGGGATCGTATTGCCGTCATCTGCTAAGGAAAAGCCGCAGGTAGCAGAGATAGTTGCAGTAGGTCCGGGCGGCATAATTGACGGCAAAGACGTCATTATGGAAGTTGAAGTCGGAGATCATGTGCTGATCAGCAAGTATGCCGGCACCGAAGTTAAAATTGACGAAGACGAGTTAACTATTTTACGGCAGGGCGATATCCTGGCAGTCGTAGAATAATGAACAGTGGCATAACAAGCAAATAATTATTAAGGAGTAAAAACTATGGCAAAAGATTTGAAATATACAGAAGAGGCCCGTAAATCTCTGGTAAAAGGCGTTAATAAATTATCAGACACCGTGCGAATTACGCTGGGTCCCAAGGGCCGCAATGTCGTACTGGACAAACAATATGGTGCACCGGTTATTACCAATGATGGCGTGACCATTGCACGTGAAATCGATTTGGAAGACCGCTTTGAAAATATGGGTGCACAGCTTGTCAAAGAAGTAGCAACCAAAACACAGGATGTCGCCGGTGACGGAACAACAACAGCTACACTGCTGGCTCAGTCAATGATTCACGAAGGAATGCGTAACATTGCTGCCGGAGCCAATCCGATTATTTTAAAACAAGGTATTGATCAGGCAGTCGCAAAAGCTATTGAACAGATTGGCAAGAACAGCAAAGGCGTTAAAGGCAAGCAGGACATTTCACGTGTCGCCTCTATTTCAGCTAATGATCCGCAGATTGGCGAGGAAATTGCCAATGCTATGGAAAGCGTTACCACTGACGGGGTCATCACTGTTGAAGAATCCCAGACCATGGGTACTGAGCTTGAAGTAGTTGAAGGTATGCAATTTGATCGTGGATATATCTCTGCCTACATGGTTACCGATACAAGCAAGATGGAAGTATCTTATACCGATCCGCACATCCTTATTACAGATAAGAAAATTTCCAATGTACAAGAAATCCTGCCCCTTTTGGAAAAAATTGTACAATCCGGAAGCAGCTTGATTATTATTGCAGAAGATGTTGAAGGCGAAGCCCTCTCAACCATCATTCTTAATAAACTGCGTGGCACATTCAACTGTGCGGCCGTTAAAGCACCTGGTTTTGGTGATCGCAGAAAAGAAATGCTGCAAGACATCGCAATTCTGACCGGTGGCCGCGTTATTTCTTCTGACCTCGGCATGGAACTCAAAGACATTGAGATATCAGATCTCGGCCGTGCCCGTCAGGTCAAAATCGACAAAGACAAAACTATTATTGTTGATGGCGGCGGTGAAAAGAAGCAACTGGAAGACCGCATTGCTTTGCTGAGACATCAGATCGATGAAACAGATTCAGACTTTGACCGCGAAAAACTGCAAGAACGTTTGGCTAAATTGTCCGGTGGTGTTGCAGTTATCAAGGTTGGTGCAGCTACTGAAGTAGAGATGAAAGAGAAAAAGAATCGTATTGAAGATGCTCTTTCAGCAACCAGAGCAGCC
>CAZVVR010000241.1:0-1959 GCA_964630605.1 uncultured Mageeibacillus sp.
AAGAAGCACGTAATCTGGCTTCTCTGTCTTCTATCTGTCTGCGCTCTGCCAAAGCCCTTGCAATTTTTTCGTCCTTAACCTGGTAGAGAATATCGCCACCCTCAGGTACTTTTGATAAACCGAGTATTTCTACAGGCATTGAGGGGCCGGCTTCAGCAACTTGTTCTCCGCGGTCATTGTGCATCATACGCACGTGTCCCATGTTAGAACCGACTACGATAGCATCTCCGGTGCGTAAAGTACCGCGCTGGATCAACACTGTCGCCACAGGTCCCCTGCCGGCATCCAGCTCAGCTTCAATAACTGTGCCTTTAGCCTGACGCTTGGGATTAGCTTTGAGCTCCATAATATCTGCGGTTATCAGAATGGTCTCCAGCAATTCATCCATGTTTTCTCCGGTTAAAGCAGAGACAGGAATAATACTGTTTTCTCCGCCCCAAGCGGCGTCCATAATATTATGCTGAGCCAGTTCTGTTTTAACACGGTCAATGTTCGCTTGCGGACGATCAATTTTGTTGATCGCAACGATAATTTCAGTTTCTGCAGCCCGGGCATGGTTAATGGCTTCAATAGTTTGAGGCATTACACCATCATCAGCTGCAACCACAAGAACTGCAATATCAGTGACCAAAGCACCACGGGCGCGCATGGTCGTAAAGGCCTCATGGCCCGGAGTATCCAAAAATGTGATCTTGCGATCATGCAGGTCAACTGTATAAGCACCAATATGCTGTGTGATTCCGCCCGCTTCACCGGAAGTGACGGCAGTTTCTCTGATATAGTCCAAAATAGAAGTCTTACCGTGGTCAACGTGACCCATTACCACTACAACCGGTGGACGGGGTTCAAGGTCTTCGTCCTTGTCAGCAGTATCGTCAAAAAGAATATCTTCTTCGGATACTACAACTAATTTTTCAGTTTCAATATCAAATTCACCGGCAATTATGGTGGCAGTGTCAAAATCTACTTCCTGGTTAATGGTAGCCATCACACCAAGTTCCATCAGTTTCATGATAACGTCTGCTGTTGTCTTCTTTAACGCCTCAGCCAATTCCTTGACGGTAAGAGATTCCGGCAATACAACCTTTGATACTTTAGCTACTTTACGCTCTTTTTCAGCTCTGGCTTCAAGACGCTGCTTGCGTTCCAGGGCCAGGACTTCCTGGCGCTCGCGCTGTTGTTCGCGTTCTCTTTCTGCGCGATGTCTGTCGCGTTCCTGCTGTTTTTGCCTTTGGGTATAAGATTTGCGGGAAACATCTTTTTCAATGATTTCCGGTTTAACAGCCTGTACCGGCGGCAGCTTTTTGGCGCCGCGTCCATGAGTCGGTGCAGTTCTGTCTGCAGGCCTGGAAACTGTTTTGCCTGCCTGAGGTCTTGTCTTGTCGCTGCGTCGGTCTTGCTGGGGCCGCTCTTGCGGACGCGGTCTGCGACCACGCTTTACCTGACGGCGATCTGCGACAACCGGACGATCGGCATCTTTGCCGACATAGCTGCCTTGCTGCGGCCTTATACGCGGTTTAACGCTTGGAGCTTCCGCCTGTTTTTTATTTTTCGGAGGCGTCGGAGTTTTAACTTCCGTTGTTGCATCTTGTTGAGTTAGCGGACGTGACATATCTGCGACACGTGCAGCTTCTTCAAAATGCTCCTGCTCTTTGTCACCCTCTTCAGTTTTAGCTTTCTCCATACTTACTTGTTCAATCTCTTTGCTTTCTTCTATCGGAGGTGTAACTGCCGCGACCTTTTTCGCTGCAGGTTTTTTCCGGGCAGCAGCTTGCTTTTTTTCCTCGCATTCAGCTTCTGCGGCAATTTCATCTTTTTGAACAGCCTTGCTCACAGGTAACTCTTCAGCTTTACTGACAGTTTCCCGCTCTGCTTTTTTGTCAGCCGTTTTCTTTGGTTTAGGCTCAGACTTTTCGGCGCTGCTCTTTTCAGCAGCTTTCTTATCGGTTACAGTCTTTT
>CAZVVR010000242.1:0-1952 GCA_964630605.1 uncultured Mageeibacillus sp.
CTCCCTGGATCCATAAAATGTGAAGCCTTGTGTCAGGCAAGCCGACGACATTCGGGCTGCCTTCTGTAAAGCCCTACAGAACAATATTCCACAAAAGATTGTAACACAGCACGCCAAAATTAGCGGCCGCGACCCCGACGGCGTGCATAATTTGGTGCCAGGCACGATTCTATGCAGTGCATAATTTGGTGCCAGTGAGGTGCCCCCCGTCAAGTTGACACCTAAAATATGTAAATGTGGTCATTCCTTTTTTTCTAGGGGGCTAGCCCCCTAGAAAAATTAGCTTGCAAGCGAACGGTACTCCATTGGTGCCATTGCATTCAACTTTCTTTGCAAGCGCCTGTTGTTGTAAAAATCTATATAGTCATGTATATCATCGGTCAATTCTTTATGGCTGGCGTATTTGTCCTTCAGATAGTACTTTTCACTCTTCAGTTTGCCCCAGAAGCCTTCCATAGGAGCATTGTCCAAACAGCAACCCACCCTCGACATGCTATGTTTTAGTTCGTAATACTCCACTATCTTCTTAAAGCCAAAAGAAGTGAACTGAAAGCCTCGGTCTGAATGTATCATCGGCGTCGCACCCGGGTTTTCGTTCAAGGCATCTTTTACCGTATCAAAGACAAGGTTTGTGTCATTGCGCGTCGACAAGTTGTAGGCGACAATGCTGCGGTCGTAAAGATCGAGAATAGCGCAAAGGTAGACTTTCTGTTTATTGCCATATTCAAATTCAGTAATGTCCGTAAGCCATTTCTCGTTCATGTCGTCTGCTGTAAATTCACGGTTCAGGAGGTTTTCCTCGGTGTGCTGTGCCGGAGAAAGTATGTAAGTTTTCCTCTTTTTCCTCGTCACAGATTGGAAACCCAAAAGTCTCATGAGGCGATAGATACGCTTGAGGTTGTAGTGGCTCTTAAGCTCTTTGTTTACATGCAATTGCATCATCCTGTAGCCAAAGATTCCTTTCTCCTCATAGTGGATTTTAATGATAGTTTCCACTACACGTTCGTTCTCCTTCTGACGCTGGCACTTACTGCGTTTACGGTACTGGTAATATGCTTGACGCGACATCTTTGCTGCCCTACAGAGTTGAGAGATTGAATAGCCTTCCTCATGTAGCTTTTCTACGGCAGTGTGTAGTTTGAATTTCGGAACCCGGCTTAACGAGACTCTCTCTCGAGTTCCTCCAATTTTTTTAGCAAAGCCACCTCGCATTCCAGTTCCTTAATCTGCCGATCCTTCGCTCGCAATTCTCTGCGATAGCGATCCTCTGCTGTTAAGTCGCTTTCCTTCTTAGGCTTTCCGCGTCGATCTTCGAGACCTTCTGCTCCCAGGTCCTTATACTGTCTAACCCAGCGATAGATTTGGTTGTAGCTCACCGCGTAGCGTTCAGCTGTCTTACTATAGTTGCAATCGTGTTCCAGACAATAATTGACTATCTTGAGACGTTCTTTACACGTAGTCTTGCGCCTTTCTGACATCTGGCTTTCTCCTCCTGAAGTAGAATTGAGATCTCCTTCAGTATACTTCCTAATCCAGGCGTATAAATTTTGTGGAGTGCGCAGTCCATACCTTGATGCAATCTCTCTTACTGTGCCTTCGCCGTTGAAGTAGGAAGTGACTGCCTTTAGCTTAAAGTCGGCACTATACTGTGTGCAAGTTCTTGCCGGCTCTAAATGTTCCGGATGTCCTGCCTGTACCGATCTTTGCCATTTCAAGATCGATGTACCAGTAACACCATATTTCTCACATGTAGCTACTAGCGTATTTCCTGATCGGTACCATGCCAGGATCTCTAGTTTCTCTTTTTTGCTATACTTATTGTTAGCCATTTTGTTCCCCTTTAAAAGCTTCAGTTGTTTTTGATATTTCAACTGTCAACTTTATGGGGAGCTTATCACTGGCACCAAATTATGCATTACTGGCAACCTAAAGATTTGCCGGCTGTGATAAGG
>CAZVVR010000243.1:0-1947 GCA_964630605.1 uncultured Mageeibacillus sp.
AAAATTACAGGGAGAAAAGATATCTTCTTTTCGAACGTCACAAAAAGGATTTAGTGTCAAGTCTTCCATTTTTGCATACGAAAAAGAGAAACGATCTTCTCGTTCTCCCGGCAGACCAACGTAAAAAATTGGCTC
Organism: uncultured Mageeibacillus sp.; assembly: GCA_964630605.1. Classification (GTDB taxonomy): domain Bacteria; phylum Bacillota; class Clostridia; order Saccharofermentanales; family DTU023; genus DTU032. Next base: position 136 of record CAZVVR010000243.1, read on the forward strand.
TCTACCGTCGTCATCCGGAGTTGGCACTATAATCTGATCATCATCGGTTGTAGAGATAGTGGAACTACCTGCCGTATCGCCCTGAGCAGGACCGGGATCACTGCAGGCTGCGAGTATTGAAAAAATAAAGCTTAGCAACAGAAAAAGGCATGCGGTTTTTAAAGAAAGCAAATTCTTTCTGCGAGGCTGTTTCTTTTTACTGAGTTTACACATCATGTGTTTTATTTTATCATGACCTACGGTTTAATTTTGACTAATCTTCACGGGCAATAAGCTCATGTGATCTGTATAATAACAAATAACGTCATCAGGTACATTTTATTTAGAGAAAGATATGCATGCAAAAAAATCAATCACTGGCAGAAAGTGTTATTAGAATAGCCGGAAAAATTATTAAAATTGTTCTGATTACTATCCTCGTGCTTATCATCTTATCGGTGTTAACAATCTTTTCAGTGGATCGCTGGGTTGCCTGGCGGGGCGGAACTGCGATTGTTGAAGCTGACGAAGTAGATCCGCCTTATGACGCTATTATAGTATTGGGGGCTCAGGTAGTCGACAATTATTATCCCAGCGATATGCTGCGCGATCGTTTGGATGGTGCAGTTGAACTCTATAAAGCTGGTGTTTCTGACCGCATTTTAGTGACGGGAGACCATCGTGAGGATAATTATAATGAAGTAGCTGTGATGACCCGTTATTTGCTGGAACATGATGTACCCGATCAAGCAATATTCATGGATCACTACGGACTTGATACATATGATTCTATCTACCGGTCGCATCACGTTTTTAAAATTGAAAAAGCTATTATTGTTACGCAAACATTCCATCTTCAACGTGCGCTATATGTTGCTCGTTCACTGGACTTGGATTACCAGGGTTATGCGACAGACGCACGCAATTACAAATCGAGTACATATACTTTTTTGCGAGAATATGGGGCCCGGTTAAAAGCAGTCTACGAAGTCAGAAGTCAAGCTTCGCCTACTCGGATGGATCCCGACATGCCGATATCCGGAGACGGCAGGGACAGCCGCGTGCCATGGGGTGAACCCTGGTCTGAGCCAGAATGATTTAATCGGGAACATATTACAATTTGCTTAAGATTTTCTATAATGTGTTAAGATGGCGTTATGCTAAAAAAGGTAAAATATGCCTCTGAATTGATAAAGATTAATTCCTAATTTAATTTCAAGGAGAACCAAATAAATGAAAAAGAAACTTCCACTGCTGGTTTTGACGTTACTATTAGCTTTAAGTGTTGTGGGCGCCTGCGCCAGCGATCCCTCAGAATTTTTAAATCCGGAAACAGGACAGACTCAAGATGCTACGGTAACAAAAACAACCGAGACCACTTCAGTAAAAACTGATAACAGCAAAAATAGTGAAACAACAACAACAACGACAACTACAACTACAACAGAAAAACGGATTGAAGATCCGGCTGATGTAGAAGGAGAACCGACTTTCAATCAAGGCGTCATGGTCATGAATGATCGCATTATGGAACTTTTCGGGATCAACGAAACAGGTATTGCCAACTATTCGAACCGGATTAACAAACTGCGCGACAATTTACCTGAGTCAGTTACTCTTTACAGTATGATTGTTCCTACTTCCAGTGAGTTCTACACGCCCGCTGATTACCACACAGGTAACCACTCACAGCGCACGGCTATAAAAATGATTTACGATGGACTACAGGAAGGTATCGTGCCTGTTAACGCCTATGATGAGATATTGCAGCATTATGAATAATATATTTATTTTAAAACAGATCACCACTGGACCGGACTTGGGGCTTATTAT
>CAZVVR010000244.1:0-1942 GCA_964630605.1 uncultured Mageeibacillus sp.
TGCCATCAGCGCTTACTATCGTCACGGATTTATATATATTTCCAGGTTGACTTGTCATAGGATCAATAATGTGATGATAATTTATATTTTGATGTGTATAGCCGCGTTCATAGGAACCTGATGTAGTTACGGTCATATCTTTTACGGCCAAAACTTCAATAATGCCCGTTTCTTGATCGGGGTTAGGATTCTTAATACCTATAGCCCATTTGTCATCTTTTAGAATATTTTTTCCGGCTGCATAAATATTTCCGCCCATATCAAGAAGGAAATTCTCTGCTCCAGCCATTTTGAGATCCTTAACAATAAGATCCAGGGCATAGCCTTTGGCAATCGCCCCGACATCTACGGAAGCTTTTTCATCGCTGATAAAGGCAGTACCAGCTTCATAATCAAGCACCAGTGACTCAATGTCACAGTGTTTGGCTGCATTCTCCAGATCCTCATCTGAAGGAATTTTGCTATCCTGCGGGTTAGCCAGAGAATATTGTCGCGCTTCGCGCCACAAACCGGTCACAGCTCCAAGCATTATATTTACTTTGCCGTCAGTTTTGTCAAACGCATCTTTACCCAACTGCAATAAATCCATGGTCTCTTTGTCTAACTCTGTTGCTTTAGTACCAGCTTGTTCATTTAAGGTTTTTAAGTTGTTAGTGTTATCTTCGGAATTAGTATAAATATTGAATTTGCCATCCAGTTCTGACAGTCGCTCTTCCAGTATGTCTTCCCATCCGGCAAAACGCTCCTGATCATCGGTGTACACAATTAACCGACAGACAGTGTCAAAATAATTGGTTGTCCAGGCTTCCTGCTTTGAAACTGATGTGTTAGCAGGTGTGCAGGCAGTAAAAAGCAAGCTGAACGGTATCAAAATAAGTGCCATTATCATATAAAAAGAATGTTTGCGCCAAGATTCCAAAGGTCTTTGCAGCGCTTTTAAAATCAAAGACGAAACCGTTCCGGTTACTATAGCTAGGACCAGAAGCAGTCCGGTAATAAACGGCCAGGACAAGGATACCCTGCTAATAAGAATAAAGATCAGAAACTGTCCTAAATTATGAAACAAGGCTCCGGTTACCGATAGAATCAGCAGCGGTGTTTTTTTCTTAGTTAGTTTCAAGAGAACCACCATTGCCAGAAAAGCTAAGACACTGCCGCTGAAAGAGGTAAGACCTGCTAGCAACCCCCGTGTTGCCAGGACAAAAATGCTTTTACCTATAGTTATGACGCAGGCGCTGCCATAAGAAAGATAAAGCAAGGCAGCCATAACAGCTACATTGGCCAGGCCATAGCGCATTGGTATTGGGGTTGGTAAGGGTGGCAAAATCGACTCAAAGATACTCAAAGCCAGTGCCAGAGCTAAAAATAATGCCGTAATTACTAATTGCCGGGTTTTTGTACGTGATATATTTTTTGTGCTGGATTCAGGCAATGGCGTCTACTCCTTCAGCATCAGAAATGCTCTCTAAAACAATGACAAAATTATTAGGCAAACAAGCAGCGAACTCTCCGGCTTTTCTGAGTTTTCCCGTGTTAACGCATATTTGATCCGGGCAATCAGATTTTACAAAAGCAATTGTCTGATCTGGCCATTGCTGAATCTCAATTTCCGGATTCTGCTCGTAAGAAAGGATCCGCGCTGTCCCCTCTTTCAGATTAAAGCGATCTATCACTTTGCCTTCGTGATATATAAGAACCTGAATATCGTTTGCCGGGCTGATCAACGAAGGAACCAATAAAAGTGCTATAGCTATCAGAGACAGGATTCCTATAATAATTAAATCACGCGGTCCGGCCCAAAGACGTTTTTCGCGTGATTTATCGTTATGTTCTTTAACCTTCATATGTTTATTTTATCTTAATAATTATTAGTAAACTAGGGGTTTATGTATTTTTTTCAGCTTACAGCATATCTTCAATAATCGAATTAGTTGTATTTGAG
>CAZVVR010000245.1:0-1924 GCA_964630605.1 uncultured Mageeibacillus sp.
AAAATGGTTTTAGAATTTTAATTAGTGGTTGATTCATTTTCCCAGATCAATTCTTGATTGCAGTAAACGCAACGTCTCAGAGTATACACCGGAACATAACTAACAAGTTTTTTACAATTAGGGCAAAGATACGCATCCGATTTAGTTTCCTGAACCGTGTTTTTGCGTAATGCTCCATATTTCATGCGACGTCTGGTTGTAGTCGTTTTTATAAGATTCATTAGTATCAGCCTCCATAAACATTATACCATACGCTTTAGAAGGCTTAGATCATACGTTATGGCATAGTTGGCAACCGTTTCGCAGTGCCGGCAAAAGCAGTGTTTAAAGATTCTTATCTGGTTTGCATTTAAGTTGAAAGCAGTTTTAATAACTGAAAACATGGAAAAAGCCTGCCATTTAATAATTTGACAGGCTTTTAAGTAAATTTTTTAAAAAATTCTTATTTGCGAATTGCAATACATTCTATTTCGACCTTGCCGTTTTTGGGCAGGGTTTTGACAGCGAAACACGCCCGTGCCGGATAAGGACTGGTAAAATAATCTCCGTAAAGCTCATTTACAAGAGCAAAATCATCCATGTTAGCTAATAAGACTGTCGTTTTGACTACATCAGCAGCTGATGATCCGGCTTCAGCCAGTATCGCATCAAGATTTTTTAAAGCAAGTTCAGTTTGTTCCTGCACAGAGTCTGGCATTTCTCCAGTTTTCGGATCAATTCCCAGCTGACCGGAAACGAAAACCAGATTATCTGCGGTTACTGCCTGAGAATATGGTCCGATGGCCGCCGGTGCTGCAGAAGATTTAATAATGTCACGTTTCATACGTGTGCCTCCTCGATATTATTTTGACTTAATTTTACTTTAGCACAGCTTTACTCTGCTGTGTATTTTTTCGGGTTAAGCTTCTAATTGGAAGAGAGCTTCGCGGATTATCTCGCCTACAGTTGGATGAGGGAAGATTATTTTTTTCATCTCATTTAAAGTCATTTGCTTTTCGATCATGACACCACAGGCCAGGATTATTTCAGAGGCGTACTGGCACATAAGGTGCACGCCGGATAAAGTTTCTTTTTCTGCGTCAAGTATCAGCCTGCAAATGCCAGTTCCGCGTTCTGTTTCTGCTACATAACGGCCCGAAAAAGCCATAGGCAGTTCTACTGTTTTTGTTTTACAGCCCTGGGCTTCCAATTCCTGCTCGGTTTTTCCAACCCAAGCGACTTCCGGATCCGTGTAAATAACGGATGGGATGGCAGCAGTGTTCATTTTATCTTCCAGATTGAGGATGTTATTTACCGCTACCTCTCCTTCACGATAGGCGACATGTGCCAGCATGAAACCACCAACAACATCACCTACAGCATAAACACCGGCTCGGGAAGTTTCACATTTTTCATTAACCACAATGGCGCCGCGATTCATTTCAAGATCCAGTTTTTCCAGACCAAAACCTTGTGTTACCGGTCTGCGACCGGTCGAAAGTAAAATTTTATCGCCGTAGATGGTTTGAGTTTCGCCATCTTTTTCAAATTTGACCTCATTACCGGAGACCGACATCACTGTGGCGTTCAGATGAAATTTCATACCTAATTTTTCATAAATATCCTGTAGCCGTTTCCCGATTTCGGGATCAATATTGCCGGCGATATGGTCCAGCATTTCGACTATTGTGACCTGACTGCCGACAGTCTGATAATAACAGGCCATTTCCAGGCCTATAACTCCGCCGCCGATAACAACGAGTTTTTCGGGAATTTCCTGCAGATCAAGAATCTCACGATTGCTAATTACACTGGAACCCAAGTGATCTTTGATTCCCTCAATCGGAGGGATTATGGGTTCAGATCCTGTAGCAATATTCAAATTCTTGCCGGAAAAGGTTTTGCCATCAGCGGATACTGTTAACTTATTTTCAGCTGTTGATTC
>CAZVVR010000246.1:0-1920 GCA_964630605.1 uncultured Mageeibacillus sp.
GGCATATTCTATATTTCGCGAAAGAGCATTCATCCTGTAAAGCACGGCAAAAGACAAATTTTTTGGTTTATTTTCTGCTTCAAGTCTGCGGGCAATATCTTTGGCCACAAAACGAGCTTCATCAAAATGATCATCTGCTCGATAGATCATAATTGGCTCTCCCCCGTTTATGGCGGTCCAAAGCCGTTTATGCTTACGGGCGGTATTTTCCTGAATAATATTGTTTGCTGCTGCTAAAATAACGGAGGTTGAACGGTAATTCTGTTCCAGCCGAATTACTTTAGCGTTGGGAAAATCTTTTTCAAAGTCAAGAATGTTTTGTACGTCAGCACCGCGAAAAGAATAAATTGACTGATCATCATCTCCGACAACACAAAGATTTTTGTGCTTAGCAGAAAGTTGTACCACTAAATCGTACTGCACTCTGTTAGTGTCCTGGTATTCATCCACCAAGATATAACGGAATTGATGTTGATACTGGGCCAGAATATGAGGCTGTTCTTCGAAAAGACGTAAGCTTTGCAGCAGAATATCGTCAAAATCCATCGCATTACGTTCAAAAAGTGCTTTCTGGTATCTATCGTAAATCTGAGCCAGATCCGAAGCCATAAAGGAAGAACTTTTTCTCACTTCCGACGGTTTCATACCTTTGTTTTTGAAATTACCGATTCTGTTCAGAGCTTCGCGCGGTGTTAAAGTTCGCTTAGATATATTCAATTCTGCCAGCACATCGCGCATAACACGTTGCTGGTCACTGACATCAAAAATAGCGAACTGAGAGCGGTAACCTAACATTTCGGCATGGCGGCGCAAAATGCGCAGCATCATTGAGTGGAAAGTTCCGATCCAGGATCCCCGTGCAGATAATCCGATTAAAGAAGCAATACGCTCTTTCATTTCATTAGCTGCCTTGTTGGTAAAAGTAATCGCAAGGATTTGCGCAGGATGAACTGACATTTTCTTTACCAGCCAGGCGACACGGCTCGTGATTACACGAGTCTTGCCGGAGCCCGCTCCGGCAAGAACCAGCAAGGGGCCTTCGGTTGTAGTAACAGCGCGCCGCTGCTCAGGATTCAGACTACCGAGTAAAGCCTCTTCGAAAGTATCTGTTTTTTCGCCGGCAGCGGGCGCTGTATTATTTTTTAGTAAGGGATCAGTTTGTTTAGATTGCACTTAATACTCCGGTTCAATAAGACCGTAATTGCCATCGTGACGCTTGTAAACCAAAGCAACTTTATCGTTTTCTTCACTCAGAAATAAAAGAAAAGAATGTCCGAGCATCTCCATTTGAATAACGGCCTCGTCCGGCGTCATAGGGTCGATCTGGAAACTTTTGCGACGGATAATGTCCATCTCCATTTGTGGTTCTTCCGGAAAAGAAAATTCCTCACTGGCAAAATAGTCCCTCATGTAAGCATATTCTCTCTTCTGCTTTTTCATACGGGATTTTTGCTTGCGTATTTGTCGTTCCAGTTTACTAATGGCCTGCTCTACAGCGGAAATGGCATCGGGGGCATCCGCCTCAGCACGATAATAGTGGCGGCGAATCTTGAAGGTTATTTCCCCGCGTACCTGGTCACCTTCGGGCTGTATCATTACATCGCCCCGGGCGCCTTCACCAAAATAACGGTCAAACTTTGCTAATTTGTTCCGAATTTTCTCTTTTTGTTGATCACTGATACGAATATCTTTGCCTAAAATCTCTAGTTGCATTTGCACTGCTCCTTTCGCTTTCCAAGTGAATGGATGCTTCTTGATGATTGTATTATAGCAGTTAGACCTCGGTCCAGAAAGCTATTATATTACTATACTCTGTTTAAATTGATAAGTAATAGAATTTCTATTTTCATCAGTCATAATATGCTAATAACTTTCATTTTTTAGTGTTAATATCTATTCGTACAGAGAAAATACGCGAGG
>CAZVVR010000247.1:0-1912 GCA_964630605.1 uncultured Mageeibacillus sp.
AGGGCTGGGTATAGTAGATGTCAAAGAATTGTATGGTGTTTCTTCAGTAAAACAGCAGGAAAATATTAATGTAATTATAAATCTTGAATTATGGCAAGAGGGAAAATTTTATAGCAGGCTGGGTAACGAAGATGAGACAACCACGCTTTTGGGCATCGACATGCCATCTCTAACCATTCCGATACGTCCTGGTCGAAATCTGGCAATTATAGTAGAAGTAGCTGCAATTAATCATCGCCAAAAAATGATGGGATACAATGCGACTAATGCTTTGACAGACCGGGTGTTTAATTCGCGTCAACAGGAAAAAAGGAAATCTCCGGAAAATAAATACAGAAATGAGTGAGTGATTATGTTTGACAAAAAAACAGCTCTGAACAAACTTGAAAAAATTGAAGACTTGCTTGTAGCTGAAGATGTTGAATTGGCCCCCTTTAGTAATTTTAAACTGGGCGGGCCTGCAGATATATACATCAGACCTTTGACAGAAAGGGCGTTTATTGCCGCCGTTCAGATAATAAGGCAAGAAGAATGGCCTCTGACAGTTTTAGGCCGTGCGACGAATGTCCTGATTTCTGACCGCGGAATCCGCGGGATTGTCTGCCAGCTTTCTCCGGACATGGCCCGCATAAAGATAGAAGACGAGTTCTTGATTGCTTCGGCAGGTGCCAGGCTTTCAGACATTGCAGCTAAGGCAGCGTCGGCGGGTCTTGGTGGATTGGCTTTTTCCAGCGGTATTCCCGGTTCAGTAGGCGGGGCAGTAGTAATGAATGCAGGCGCTTATACCGGCAAGATGGAAGATGTTGTTTTTTCCAGTAAATACATTGATACAAATGGAAAAGTTCACCTTTTAGAGGCAGATGAGCATGAGTTTCGCTATCGAGGAGGTTTTTTTAATGACCATAAGGAATATTTTGTTATAAATACAAGTTTTAAACTTCAGCCGACTCCTACCCAACTGATTTATGATGAAATGGCTGACATTGCTCTACGCCGTTATCAATCCCAACCCCTGAATTACCCTTCCGGCGGCAGCGCCTTTAAACGTCCCCCCGGTCATTATGCCGGCAAGTTAATTACAGACGCCGGCCTTAAAGGATTTTGGCTGGAACATGCGGGTGTTTCCGGAAAACATGCCGGCTTCATTATTCAGGATGGCAGATCATCAGCATCAGAAGTGTTGGAAGTATTCCACATAGTCCAAAATAAAATTTATGATGACTTTGATGTCATGCTTTATCCTGAAGTCAAGTTTATTGGTGATTGGCAGGAAGAATTGCCGCAAAGAGACATAGAATAAGTTTTAATAATAAACAGACAAGGATAATAAATGGAAGTCGTAATTATTACAGGTTTATCGGGCAGCGGTAAAACTTCAGCTGCTAATTATTTTGAGGATATGGGTTACTTTGTTATTGACAATCTGCCCCCTCAGCTAAGTACTGATATTTTAAATGTATTAACTGATAGAAATAACACTAATGGCAACGATAAAAGTAAAAGTAGCTCCAGGCTCGCTTTAGTGATGGATATGCGCAATCCTGATTTTATCGAAAAACTTGTGCCTGCGCTGGAAGAGATGAAGCAGAAAGATTTGGATGTTAGTGTACTTTATCTGGAAGCGTCAGAAAAAAGTTTGATCAGCAGGTATAAGCAGAGTAGACGGGACCATCCGCTGTCAACAGGGCAGAGTTTGATTAAAGCTATCCGGCTTGAGCATGAACTGATGCTGCCGGTCAGAGAATTAGCTACAGAAATTATTGATACTTCAGCACTCAGCTTGTGTGAAATGAGAGACTCTCTTTTTCGCATTTACATGGATAAAAAAGATTCAACAATCCGTATCACAATATTTTTGCAATCTTTTGGTTTTAAATATGGGGTCCCGGCTGACTGTGACAATGTAGTTGAT
>CAZVVR010000248.1:0-1879 GCA_964630605.1 uncultured Mageeibacillus sp.
AATTGCCGGACCGGGTCCAACAGTCTCCGGTCCTTTGCCTGCACCGGAGCAATTTATGCAAAGAGCTCCGGCCGGGAATAATTACAAACAAGTCCAACACACCCCCAGCAAAAAAACAATATCGAAAAAGCAGACCGGAGGCATTATTGCCATAGCATCTCTGGGCCTTGCGGTGATATTACTTTTTAACTTTGTTATCGCTCCTGCTATTGTGAGCAGGAGAAACCAGGGCCGTATTGAGGAAATAAATAAAACACCGGAAGAAGACAACAGCAAACTACCCACAGAGCAAAGCAGCATCAAGGTCACCGCAGATCAAAGCAGGGTCGAGATTAGCGGTATCACAATAGATGTCAACCCCCTGAATCTTAGCGGCGCGAGTGAAAAACTTACTGTTATCAAACATAGTCAAATTGTCGGCGAAGACGGTTTTCTGGGCCAGGAATATGATATCTCTCTGGGAGAGAGGCACTATTTGCTGGCTCCTCTGGAAATCAGCGTTCCTTTTGATCCGGATGCCCTCGCCGAGAGCCGGCCCTGTATTCTCCACTACGACCGTGACTATGAGCTTTGGATTCCTCAACTTTCCCGAATCGATAGCGAAAACTCCACAGTTACCGCCAAGTTGACCTCTTTATCGCCGGTAAGACTTGTCTATTTCAATAAAGATTACCAGGACTCTCTTTACTATATTTCTGCTCCCGAGAGCATCAATGCACGTTTTGAGGTCAGTTACAATTACTGGACTGCGATTCAGGGAACATCGCTGGAGCCGGCCCTGATCATTGCTCAGGATTACCTTACAAACGGCAACACCGTATCCTCAACCCAGCAAATACTCGCCAATGCCGATCAAGCCATCAATGCTTTAAGTGATTATTACAACCTTTTCGGCAATTTAGGAGAAGCAACGATCGGGGCTATAGGACATGTCAGTGACGGAGTTAAAGTGGTTGGAGATCAGGCGTCACACTCAATCGGAGTAATTTCTCTTTTGATCACCGCCGGCCAGCTGGCCTTTGATCTTGCGACTAAAGATTCAACGGGCCCGCACAATGAAACTGCAATAAATCTATATAAAAATCTGATCATGGATTCCGGAACTATTTACAGTTTGGTTACCGGTTACTCATCAGCGCTTTTTAGTCTGAGCTTTTTTGGCGTAGCGCTGTTTGGTTTTGGTTTGGATTATACTGTTACCGGCGCTCAAACCATTCAGGCAGATACAATCAAATCCGTTTTTGACACTTATTACAACGAGCATTCCAGCTTTAATGAACACGATTGGTATAAAATCTTCGTTGATGCTTATTGGCGCGCCTGGCAAAATGACCGCAATTCGCAGGATGCCGTGAATATTGCGATAAAAAGTGTGACTGATGCTATCGAGGCCCACGCTGATAAATTCTGGACAGATATCTACCGCCACGGCTCTGATGCACTGACCTTCACGGTAGCCGAAGCCGGCGTCAGGAATTATTTTACACCGACAGCCGAGCAGAAAGCAGAACTGGTGGCCAACTTCAAGGCTGATATGTTTGAGCGTTTTAATCAGAAAGCAAAACCGTGGATTAACGAGTTTTTGTTAGAACAAATCCAAAATGGTGTTTTTAGTTGTTTAAAACAAGCCACAGCCCCTTATAATCGCTATTATCGGATCCAAATACAGGAAACTGTCCCTGAGGACAGTGACGCAGAGTGCAAATATCAGATGTGCCCAATTTATTTTGGTTCAGCAGAAGGATTTGTCGAGACGCCCTTTCCTCAGCAGTGGCAGCTGTTGGCGCCACAAGAAAAATCAGAATGGGCTGTTTATCTGGATGTCACCCTCCTGGGCTACCTGATGGCCGGGACACCGGACAAGGTATTCATCTTTGAT
>CAZVVR010000249.1:0-1873 GCA_964630605.1 uncultured Mageeibacillus sp.
CCAAGAAGAGAAAGTAGTCCTGGTAGGATTTGGTACTTTTAGTGTTCGCGATCGTAAAGCCCGTAAAGGCCGTAACCCTGCAACAAAAGAAGAAATCATGATTCCTGCTTCCAAAGCACCAGTATTTAAAGCAGGCAAGAACCTGAAAGAAAGAGTCAACGGCTAACTATTAATAAATCTGTTGTGAAAAAACTCCGCCGGTACCGGCGGAGTTTTTTTGTTCAAGAGGCTTTTTTCTCTTCTTCATCTGCAGTTTTTCCATTTTCTAATCGGCAGATTTCCCATAACTTCACTATGGTTTTTGCCACAGGTATCCGTCCGTTTCCACAGCTCAAAAAGTGCTGAGGTAAATCAGCCTCTTCGTTTCTATACTTCTCTTCCTTGGCTGCCAAATTCTCCAGCAAATAACGAACATTTCGTTCCACCTGGCCTGCAGTAACCCGAAAAACTTTTGCCACCTGAGGGTAAAGGCGTTTACTTATAGGATTTAAGAGTGAATATTCTTTCAAACTCATCTCCAGCATGGTAACCAGCATTCGATAACCTCTCAAGTTTTTGTTAAAAGGATAACGGCTCATGACCTGGTCCACTAAGCACTGGGTTTCAAGCTGATAATCTCTATGGTTGCTTGCATGATCTTCCAGTAAGCTAGTAACAGTTTCAAAGAATCTTTTTTCTACCAACGGGATGCCTTTGCGTGCGTCCAGTAAATAATGTACCCTGCCGGATGCATCCATCACGCCAAATGCTCCAAAACGGTTCATAACTTTTTCAATATGATTTAGTAATTCACGATTAGATGAGATGAGATAAAGGCCGACTTCTTTTTGCGGTCTGCGGAAATTTTCTTCATATGCACTTTGCAAGTCAGCTGCGATGACATTTTGATCAGTCATGTATCATCACCTCCTTATTTTATCTTAATCAAGGTTTAGATGATAATTTTTGACCAGATCAAAATCAGGGTGAATTTACTGAATTTTCGTTTGCTTCATCAGTTTCTCCGATAAATATTATGTTCATAACATAATTGGTCCGCTCGGTAAAATAAATCTGATATCTGCCTGTTTCCATATTCTTAAAATGAGAAGGAGGATAATAAAAAACCTGATCTTCTGCAATTATACGGTTATACTCAAAGTTCTCCTCGGACAAAGTAACTTCCGTGCTGTCATACTGACCATAAACAATTTGAACGGCGTCAAACACGCGCGGAACCAACTGGTTAGCTGCCAGATAAACTAGTAAGATTGCCAGAAGTGACGGAAGAAAATAAGACACAACCGAGCGATTAGTATGATTCCAGTTTCTGCGTAATGAAGTTATCATTAATACAAATAAAACCAGAATCATGACCAGGCTGGCGATCAATCCCCATAAAAAATACCAGCGCATCAGTTATGTCCTTTCTTCATTTTCTTTTAGCAACGACAACAGATCATTTTCCGAAAGTATCGGTATGTCAAGTGAAACAGCGCGATCATACTTGCTGCCTACATTTTCGCCTGCGAGCAAATAATCAGTTTTGGAAGATACACTACCGGTAACACGTCCGCCTTCATTTTCAATCAGTTCTGTCGCTTCGCTGCGACTTAAAGTAGGCAATGTACCGGTCAGAACAAAAGTCACATCTTTTAATTTTGTACCGATGTTTTCTTTTTCCTCTTTTTCACTGGTTTTTACTCCGGCAGATTTAAGCCGAGCTATCAATTCTTGTGAGTGTGGCAGTGCAAACCAATCTTTGATGGCTTTTGCCGTCTTTAATCCTATGTCCGGGATTTCTGAAAGTCTTTCTGTAGTTGCATCAGCAATGGAATCTAGTGACTTCATTTCCTTTACCAGAGACTGCGCAGTTTGCACGCCAACATAGGGG
>CAZVVR010000250.1:0-1864 GCA_964630605.1 uncultured Mageeibacillus sp.
AGCTGAAATGCGCTGGCTGGAAAATAATTACGGTGTCAGCCAAAAGGGCAACTTTGAGGGCAACAACATACTGCACATCACGGGCAGCGCCCAAGACTCTGATCAAATATTGCAAAAGCTCTTTGCACTGAGGAGTACCAGACCTCGACCCTTTAAAGATACCAAACGATCGGTTTCCTGGAACGGGCTGATGATCGAGGCCCTGTGTCGGGCAGGTGAGGTTACAGGCAACAAAGACTACATCGAACGTGCGCAAGAGGCGGCGGATTTCATACTAGTAAAGACACAGGAAAACGAAGAACTTTACGGTACTTATAAAGAAGGAACAAAGCCGACCCAGGCCTTTCTTGCCGACTATGCCAACTTCGCGAACAGCTTGATTGAACTTTACTCAGCCACGCTGGAGCTCGACTACCTCAAACAAGCACAATCGTTTGCCTCGCGCATGATAGCGCTTTTCTGGGATGACGAGGATAGACGCTTTTATATGACGCGGAAAGGGGACGACGAGCTGTTTATTCGCCCGACAGATGAATACGACGGTGCGCTGCCTTCGGGTAGCTCGCGTGCGATTGAGTGCCTGGGCCGTCTGGCCAGATTAACCGGTGATTCTGATTTTTCGCATATGTTCGAGAAAGCTGTCAAGGAGTTCACGGGCATAGCCGCAGACATGCCGGGCGCCTATAATCACTTTGTCTCAACTCTTTTCGCCCAAATTATCCCGTTTCGGCAGATTATTATCACCGCAAAAAAAGATAATGAGCAGGCACGACAGGTCTATAAACGTCTCCAAAAAGAGTATCTTCCCTTTACAACGTTACTTTTTTACGATAGATCAGTTGAAGCCAAGCAAGTCTTTCCCCAGCTCACAGCCTATGACCCATCCCAAAGTTTTGCCGCTTATGTCTGCGAAGACTTTGCTTGTCAAAGTCCGCTTTACGACCCTGAAGAACTTTTAAAACAACTGGGACTAGAAGCATAATTGTGATCGGAATAATTATTGTTGAACAATTTCCAGCCGGCCTCCCGATCCCACCCGGCTTTATGCTTTTTTCCGGAAAAGTCTTTTCCTCACCAGCAAAAAATAGCTACTGCCAAGGAAAAGATAAAGCCCACTGAGAAACTCTACTTGAATGTTATGGCCTTTTAGATAAGCTGACAACAAACCTCCCAGGATAAAAAGAAAGATACTCAAAGAATAGAATGTGATTTTCCACGGGTCCTTTGATGTTTTAGCCAGAGAACTACCAAGCTCAAAACCAATTTCACTGACATAGCCTGTCAAATGAGTGCTTCTAACAAGATGACCCCGATACATTAAGAACATTGAATTTTGTAAGCCCATAAAGAAAGCCAGAAAATAAAACAGATATTCTGAATTCCTTAATAAAAGTATAAGAATCCCAACAAAAAAAAGCAGGGTGCCATAACGCTTTTTTGGTTCTAATTTCCTTTGATGGAAAATAAAACCGGAAAAGATCGCTCCCAAAAGAAAGCAAATTAAAACAGCAAACAGCCTGAGTGCAATCAAGGCTTCCCGGTCAAAAATAGCCAAAGCAAGCTGAGAGACGACCCCGGTCATGTGGCTTACTGACTGATTAAAGCGCATCATTGCCGTAATATTGCTATAACCACTGGCCAAACTCAAAAGCAGAACCCACACACTTAAGGATTTATCTTCGCGCTGACAATCCATACTATAATATTCTCTCCATATTCTTATGTAATCATCCTCTGTAATAGAGTCTGGCAAAGACAAGGGGGAAGGTCAACACTTAATCGGACAATTAGCCAAGATTTTGGATGATGAAATTAACGTCATAAAACAATGAGAGTTGCGATGAGATCAAGATTTCTCCAAAAT
>CAZVVR010000251.1:0-1831 GCA_964630605.1 uncultured Mageeibacillus sp.
GAGTTCCCGAGCGGCCAAAGGGGGCAGACTGTAAATCTGTTGTCAACGACTTCGATGGTTCGAATCCATCTTCCCCCACCATGATAATCGTCTCCCCCGGGAGACGATTTCTTTTACAACATATGCCGGTGTGATGGAATTGGCAGACGTGTCGCACTCAAAATGCGATGGGGGTAACCCCGTGCCGGTTCGAGTCCGGCCACCGGCACCATAAAGGACTGCAAAAGAGATAAGATTTTGCAGTCCTTTTTTTGTCTGTAATTTTATTTTTTTGACTATCGTTATCCCCGATATATGTCACTCTGGCACGATCTGCAAAATTGTCAGTTCTGTAACAATTAAATCTATCAGCTGTGCAATAATGGTGACAACAATTTATTTTATTTTGTAAACAGGCACAGGAGGAGACTTATGACCGATTACCCTATCCGCCACATCGACAGCAATCCAACTCAAGCCGGCTTAGCCAGTATGCTGGCCAACGTCACCTTTACTGACAGAGAAACAGATAATCTTCAGATGCAAATATTGCAGCCCTGGGGACTTGTAGATGAAAAAGGCAAAGATCGCCTTTACCCTGCAGTTGTCTTTGTTCAGGGCAGTGGCTGGACCTTTCCGCATGTATACTTCCAAATACCACAGCTGTCCCAGCTGGCAAGACAAGGTTATGTAGTTGCTACAGTTACTCACCGCAGTATGGAAGATGGTCATCGTGCGCCAGCTTATCTTCTGGATGTGAAAACCGCTATACGTTTTTTGCGTGCCCAGGCTGATACTTTGCACATCGATCCTGAACGCATCGGCATCTGGGGCACTTCATCCGGAGCAAACGCAGCCCTGTTGGCAGGACTCACAATCGATGATCCTAAATATCGCACCGATGAATGGAATAAAGAATCGGACGCTGTCAGCTATGTTGTCGACTGTTTTGGACCTGCAGATACTGTTGAAATGGTAGACAACTTTTTAAAATCTCTGGAAAAAGGCAAAGCTGCTATGGAGCAACTTTCAGCCCGGGAGCAGGAAATACAAACCAAAGCTCTGGCTTCTTTAAAAAAAGACATGCACAATTTTGTTGGATCAGACGAAGGTAAGTTGGATCTCGATTTAGTACGTGAACTTAGTCCAATACATCAGATCAAAAAAGATGAGGATTATCCTCCAGTCTTAATTCTGCACGGCGATCAGGATGAGCTGGTAGATTATAAGCAATCCGTGAAACTCTATAAAGCTTTAGTAGATAACGGCAACACAGCGGAAATGATAACCGTTGATGGCGGGCAGCATGAAGACGGATTTTGGAGCCAAGAAGTTCTAGATGCCATCTGGGACTTCATTGGCAGATGGAGTTAATTACCCAAAAAACCAAATAACAACGACGGAGCAAGAATCAGATTTCTTTTACTATCTCCTGTAAAAACTCTGACTCTTTGGGAATGAAACCCTGATTACCTGCCTCTGTGAGAGCTTGTTGCAGTTTATCAGTCGACACTGAGACAAAGGAATCGTTTATTAAAGGTGAAGAAAAAAAGTACATTTCATCCTTTTTGGTAGGGTGACTTAAACCCAGGCCGGCCGCGTGCAAGGCCGGAGAAGCCATTTCTCTGTCAGCAGTAGTCATTTTGCTGTAACGATAGTCTCCGAGCACAGGCATGCCTCTGAGGGCCAGTTGAACGCGAATTTGATGACGCCTTCCGGTATCAAGACGAATCAGCAGCAAGCTTTGGTCAAGTTCATAATCCCGCACAAGCAGCTTATAAGATAATTCTGCTCTGACGCCATCTTCCTCATCGGCCAGTCGAACCTTCCCCTGCTTCGGTTTTCTTGTTAA
>CAZVVR010000252.1:0-1827 GCA_964630605.1 uncultured Mageeibacillus sp.
ATTTCACGGGCTGCAACTCCTTCAAAACACTCTTCGTGGACAACACCGCTGACCAGTATTTCTCCGGCAAAATCTCGCCCGTGTGTACGGGCAAATTCTGTTACTCCGCTGATGGCTGCGGCCAAAGGTCCTTTCATGTCACTGCAACCACGACCGTAGACTTTGCCGTTCTCGATCTGACCGCCAAACGGATCTTTAGTCCAATCCTCGGCTTCAGGGATGCCAACTGTGTCTATATGGGAGTCAAAAAGTAATTTTTTACCAGGTCGATTACCGCGTATTATGCCAACAATGCTGCCATAACGATCAACGTTAATTTCATCAAAATCCAACTCAAAAAATAGTTTTTGGAGAAATTTTACTATTGCCTCTTCTTCACCCGACACGCTGGGAATTTGCACCAGCTGCGAGCACAAATTTTCAACTTTGTGATCCACTTTAATACCTCCGCGTATTTTCTTATTTAATTAATTACAAAGGCGCTATAACTATGAATATTTAGAAAATTATCTGCTACGGCTGCCAGCACACTCATTATGGAACACCGACGCTGATAAACAAAATATCAATATAAAATGGTTGAAATCAAATAAAAAAGACTGCCATTAATTAATGGCAGCCAAATTTTATTTAGTCAATATGTTAAATTAAATAAAACCTAATCCCAAACGCACCAGCAAACCTGCCACCATGCCCAGGAAGGGGTCAGTAGTTGCGGTGACAACAATAGTCATACCCGCTACCAGAGGACTTATTTGCAGAGCTGTCAAGGCATTGCCTGAGAAGATAGACAGGGCACCTACAATAACCAGAAAACCGGTTACACATTCTGTGGTCATATATTTAGCCAGTTTGGGAACTGATCTTGAAAACAGTAACACAGCAAAGAAAACACTAAACAGAATACCGGAGCTTAAAGGATTAGGCGCAAACGCCGTACCCGAAATAACTGCCTCAACCGGACCGCCGCCAAAAGCAGCACTGATTGAGTCGCCAATTCCTGAATAAATAGTTACCGCATCGGCCTTTGCAGTTGTGCCTGCAAAATCAGCCATTACTTCTGTAAAAGCGATATTTGCACCAACCTGCATTGCGCATAACGCCAAAGTGCTGCGCACGATATTTGGATTGATTTTAAATTTAATAGGAATAAACTTTTCAATAGACATGTCTACATCTAAGCTAAGTTTCTTATCGGCTTTACCCAAATGCAACATGATAAGGTGAAGTACCGAGGAAGCACCAACGCTTATGATTACCATATAAACCATTTGGTTCGGGTTTCCGTTAAATAAGAAATATGCGATTCCCGCGGTTGCCAGCGACGTAAAGGCAATAATCGGTCGGGTTGTAAACATATTTGTTCCGGCTTTAGCCAGAATCACACCAACCCCTGCCATCATTGCATAAAGAATCTCCGGTCCAATAAAGTCAACAATCGTGCCCAAAATACCAAAACCACCAAGAACTGCCATCAGAATACCCGTGTAAAACACGATATTGATACGCTCTTGACTATCCTTGCCCATTTCACCCGCTAAGATTACTGATTCAGCCTGAAAACCGATCGGGACAGGCTGGCTGCTAATCAACATTCCGGCAGCACCAACAATATAAGCGAGTCCTGTCGGGACAGAAGCGAAACCATAACCAATGGCCATCAGTGCAACAGGCAGTCCGTTAATCAAAAAGGCTAAAGCTGCCAAAATGTCAGCAAATTCCATTATAAATTCCCTCCTAATACCGTTTTATCCTCACGCAACAGCAAATAACTGTTATGAAGTGACCCTTTGTCAAGTTCATAATTAACTAGATTGTTTAGTTGTG
>CAZVVR010000253.1:0-1825 GCA_964630605.1 uncultured Mageeibacillus sp.
CCGGAAAAACAACAACAACGGAGCGTATTCTCTACTACACCGGACGCATTCATCGCTTGGGTGAAACCCATGAGGGGACAACAACGATGGACTGGATGGAGCAAGAGCAAGAACGCGGAATAACAATCCAGTCTGCTGCCACAACAGCGCAGTGGAAAGGACACCGCATCAATATAATTGATACGCCCGGCCATGTGGACTTCACTGTTGAGGTAGAGCGCAGCTTGCGTGTGCTTGACGGTGCAGTAACAGTGTTGTGTGCCAAAAGCGGATGTGAGCCGCAGACTGAGACTGTATGGCGGCAAGCTGATAATTACGGAGTGCCTCGCCTTGTTTATGTCAATAAGATGGACATGACTGGTGCCAGCTTTTTTAATGCATTAGATTCCATGCGCGAAAGATTGGGTGCAAACATTGTGCCCATTCAATTGCCAATTGGCAAAGAAGAGAATTTTCAGGGCATAGTTGACCTGATTAGCATGAGAGCAGAGCTGTACCTGGATGATGATCTGGGTGTAAACATAACTGAAGCTGATATTCCGGAGGAGCTGCTTGAGCAGGCCAGAGAATATAGGATCCGGTTGGTGGAAGCTATCGCAGAACACGACGATTTTCTAATGGAAAAATTCCTCATGGATGAGGAAATTTCTGTCGAAGAGTTAAAGAAAAGTCTGCGAGAGTCCACAATCAGTCTGAATATCATTCCGGTTGTGTGTGGCTCTTCCTATAAGAATAAAGGTGTACAGCTGATGCTGGATGCCATGGTGGACTTTTTGCCTTCACCGCTCGATATTCCTCCGATCAGGGGTATAAATCCCATAACCGAAGAAGAAGAGCAGCGTGAGGCTGACGATGAAAGCCCGTTTGCCGCACTCGCCTTTAAAGTGATGACGGATGAGTATGTTGGCAAGCTGTGTTTTTTCCGGGTTTACAGTGGCACTTTAAAAGCAGGAAGTTACGTACTGAACGCAAGCAAAGATAAGCGTGAACGCATTGGGCGCATACTTTTGATGCATGCAAACCATCGCGAAGACGTTGACGAAGTCTATGCCGGTGATATTGCCGCAGTGGTAGGGTTGAAAAATACTTCCACCGGTGACACTCTCTGCTTTGAACAAGCTCCGATTATTCTGGAGAGTATGGATTTTCCTGAGCCGGTTATTTCTGTTGCCGTTGAGCCTAAATCAAAAGCCAGTCAGGACAAAATGACGGCCGCTTTGGCGAAATTGGCTGACGAAGATCCTACCTTTAAAACTCGTACCGATGAAGAAACCGGTCAAATTATTATCTCCGGTATGGGTGAATTACATCTTGATATTATCGTTGACCGTTTGTTTAGAGAATTCAAGGTTGAGGCCAACGTCGGCATGCCGCAGGTCGCTTACAGAGAAACTATAACTCAAACGGCTGCAGGTGAAGGACGTTTTGTCCGACAATCAGGTGGTCACGGACAGTACGGCCATGTAATCATTGATGTTGAACCACTGGAAGCCGGCGAAGGTTTTGTTTTTGAGGATAAAACTGTAGGTGGTGTGGTTCCCAAGCAATTCATTAAGCCCGTAGAAGAGGGAATCCGTGAGGCAATGATGGGTGGTACTATCGCAGGGTATCCTATGGTTGATATCAAGGCGACTTTGCGCGACGGTTCTTACCATGACGTAGACTCATCGGAAGTCGCTTTCCGCATCGCCGGTTCAATGGCTTTGCGTGATGCTGTAAACAGGGCGAAACCTGTGTTAATGGAACCTGTAATGCAAGTAGATGTGATTGTCCCAATTGAATATCTGGGCGATGTGTTGGGAGATATCAGCTCAAGGCGCGGACA
>CAZVVR010000254.1:0-1822 GCA_964630605.1 uncultured Mageeibacillus sp.
AGAAGAAACGTTCTGTCTTGTTAGTTGATGTTGATCCACAAGGTAATACAACTTCGGGGCTTGGCATAGAAAAAAAGTCAATAGATTATTCTACATATGATTTGTTATTGGATGATACGATTGATGCCAGAGATGCAGCGCGCAATGTAAGACCAAATTTTGATCTTATTCCCGGAACCATAGATTTAGCAGGTGCTGAGATAGAGTTAGTTCCTCAATTACAGCGGGAACATAAGTTGCGGCAATCGCTGGCGGCTGTGCAGGATCAGTATGATTACATCCTAATGGATTGTCCGCCTTCCCTGGGGCTTTTAACCTTGAACGGGCTAGTTGCAGCAGACGCTGTCTTAGTTCCCGTTCAGGCGGAATATTATGCGTTAGAAGGTCTGATGCAACTTTTTTCCACTCTGGACATAGTACGCAAAATTCATAATCCAAAATTGAAACTGGCGGGTGTATTTATTACCATGTTTGATGTCAGAACTCAATTATCGCAACAAGTTAGAGACGAGGTAGCCTGGTATTTTGCTGATAATTATCTTCAAACCGTGGTGCCGAGAAATGTTCGACTCAGCGAAGCACCAAGCTATAGTCAAACCATTTTTGAATATGACAGACGGTCAAAAGGTGCCAAGGCTTATAGCAGGCTGACCAATGAAATAATAGAAAAACTAGAGAGTAAAGCTTGGCAGCAAGACGAAATAGGCAACTTTAACTAGCTGATGCGAACATGTTGCGAGAGCGTATTGCACTGTAGATGGGGTAAGATATGACAAAAACAATTAATGATAAATCAAAAGATGTTGAGAATAAACCAAAACGCAAAAACCGAGGTCTGGGGCGGGGATTAGATGCTTTATTTGAGCCGGAATCTGCTCAAAGAATTTCTGAACAAAGTGTTGATCAGCAACAAGTTCTTTTGCTTGATATAAATGATCTTGTACCTAACCGAGCTCAACCACGTCAAGACTTTGATCCGGACAAATTGGCGGAATTGGCGGAATCGATTAAAGACAAAGGGGTAATTCAGCCATTAATTGTTGCAGCCGATGAAACCGGTAGACCTCCCTATACAATAGTGGCCGGAGAAAGACGCTGGCGAGCATCACGTTTAGCCGGCCTAAGTAATGTTCCCTGCCTGTTACGGCAGCTTGATAATCTGGAAATGCAGCAGCAGGCTTTAATCGAAAATATAGTACGTGAAGACCTGAATCCTATAGAAGAGGCTTCAGCTTACGAAAAGCTAGCTTCAGAATACGGGATTACCCAGGATAATCTTGCCCGTGCCCTGGGCAAAAGCAGATCTGCTATCAGCAATACAGTGCGATTGCTACAACTACCTGATGAAGTGCAAAGCTATGTCAGAAATGGTCAACTATCAGCCGGTCATGCCCGGGCTCTGTTAACACTGTCGCCACAAGAACAGAAGTCCATAGCAGACACTATCAGAAACAAGCAGTTATCAGTGCGAGAAACGGAAAAATTGGTAAAAAGAATTCTCCAACCTACCCACAAACCAAAACCGAAACCAGAATTAAATAACGCATTTAATTTACATGCACAAAAGATAGAAGACGAGATGACCAGAGCAATGGGAACAAAAGTTCGTATTGATTCCAAAGGGAAACAAGGAAGTATTGTCATCTCTTATTCATCTGCAGATGAGTTGGAACGTATAATCGATCTGATAATAAAGTAAAGAAAGCAGGAACATACGTTCGGTTCTGGCACCGGACAACAGGAGCTATGAGAAATAATTCTGAGTTAGAAGACGAACAACTTCGTCAAATAGAAAAAACAAGTAATAAAAATTTATCCAAGC
>CAZVVR010000255.1:0-1801 GCA_964630605.1 uncultured Mageeibacillus sp.
ATTGTTGGATAATCACCCTTATTTTGAAGTAACTGCATTGTTTGCATCGCCAGCATCAAAAGGAAAAAAATATGCAGAAGCAATGATCAAACGTTGGCGACATACAGCTGAGATGCCTGATAGTGTGAAAAATATGGTACTAATGTCCACCGATGAGATAGCGCAGATTGCCGATAAAATTGACTTCGTTTTTTGTGCTGTTGATATGGATAAAAAAGCCATTATTCAGCTGGAAGAAGACATAGCCAGGCTAGAAATACCGGTAATATCAAACAATTCAGCCACACGCTGGGTAGATGACGTACCGATGATTATACCGGAAATAAATCCCGAACATACTATCCTGATAAATGATCAGCGCAAAAGACTCAACACAAAACGTGGATTTATTGCAGTCAAACCCAACTGTTCTATCCAGTCTTATGTTCCGGCATTAACGCCTTTGCTTGATTTTGAACCTGAAGCAATTTTTGTAAGCACCTATCAGGCTGTGTCCGGATCCGGCAAAACTTTGGAAACAGCTGAGGAAATGCGCAACAACGTAATTCCATATATTGGTGGGGAAGAGGAGAAAAGTGAGCAAGAACCATTAAGAATTTGGGGTACAGTCAAAAATAGCAGTATCGAATTGGCCCCTAAACCAATTATTTCAGCACAATGTTATCGCGTATCCGTTGAACACGGACATACAGCAGCTGTTTCTGTTCGTTTTCGGAAAGCGGTTCAAGCTAAAGAAATTTTAGATCGCTGGAATAATTTCCGCGTTAATGAAATGTTAGCAGAACTGCCTTCATCTCCGGATAAGTTTATTCGTTATTTTGAAGATAATGACAGGCCTCAGCCACTCAAGGATGTGATGGCCGGAAATGGCATGGGCATAACGATTGGTCGTCTGCGCAAAGATCCTATCTTTGATTATAAATTTACCTGTCTATCACATAATTTGATTCGTGGAGCAGCCGGAGGAGCAATTTTGACGGCCGAACTCCTGGTCAAGCAAGGCTATCTGTAAGATACTTAAGAAGGCAGTCTCATGGGTATTAATATAAAACAAGATATTCATTTTTTTAATATTAAATAGTATCAGATATAAATAGGAAAACGGTCTAGTTAAACGAGGATAGAAATATGTACGGATTGGTATTAGAAGGCGGGGGAGCCCGGGGAGCCTATCAGATTGGGGCTCACAAAGCCTTGCTAGAAGAAGGAATAGAAATAACGGGCGTAGCGGGCACGTCTGTTGGTGCATTAAACGGAGCCATGATAATCCAGGGAGATCATGAGAAAGTATATGATATGTGGCATAACATATCATATTCCAAAATTATAGTTGCCAATGATGAACTAATTGAAAAGGCAAAACATCGAAATCTAGATAAAGAAGATCTTTCTTTGTTAATAGAAAAGACAAAGACATTTTTAACTAAAAAAGGCTTTGATATTGCTCCTTTGAAAGCGATGATAATAGAAGTTTTAGATGAAGATAAAATTAGAAATTCCGGAAAAGATTTTGGGATAGTGACAATATCTTTAACGGACTTACAACCGGTGGAGATATTTATTGAAGATATTCCAAAAGGTAAATTAGGAGAGTATTTATTGGCAAGTGCTTATTTACCTGTATTTCAAACGGAGAAACTAGATGGTAAATATTATCTCGATGGAGGATTTTATAATAATTTGCCCATAAATCTGCTAAAAAATAAAGGCTATAAAAATTTAATAACAGTAAGAACCAACGCTTCAGGACATATTAAAAAATGTGATCTGGATGGTTTAAATATTATAAACATATCCCCAA
>CAZVVR010000256.1:0-1784 GCA_964630605.1 uncultured Mageeibacillus sp.
TACTATACAGATAAAAGAAATTTTTTGAATGATAGCAGAAACAAACAGAATTTTTTAAAAGATCAGGGAGAAATAAGTTGAAATTAATTTCATGGAACATTGATTCATTAAATGCTGCTTTAACCAGTGATTCAAACAGGGCCGTGCTTTCCAGGCAAGTACTTGACACAATCGTGGAGTACGATGCAGATGTGATTGCCTTGCAGGAAACTAAACTTCCGACCAAAGGTCCAAGCAAAAAACATTTAAAGGTTTTATCCGAATATTTTGAAGACTACTCTTTTGTGTGGAGAAGTGGTGAGGAACACGCACGGAAAAGTTATGCCGGAACAATGTTTTTATATAAAAACAAGTATACTCCGGAAGTATCTTACCCGGAGATTCAGGCACCGGATACTATGGATGCAGAAGGAAGAATCATCACTTTGGACTTTGGAGAATTTTATGTAACTCAGGTTTACACGCCCAATGCGGGGCAAAGCTTAGGAAGATTGGACGACAGACAGATTTGGGATATAAAGTATGCTGAGTATCTTCGCAGTCTGGACGAAAAAAAGCCGGTTTTAGCTACAGGAGATTTCAATGTGGCTCATAAAGAAATCGATCTGGCTCATCCGGAAAACAACCGCAGATCAGCAGGTTTTACCGATGAAGAACGCGAAGGCTTTACCAATCTTTTAAACAGTGGTTTTACAGACACATTCCGGCACGTACATGGCGATGTAACGGGCGTATACACCTGGTGGGTTCAAAGGGTCAAAACCAGCAAAATCAACAACTCCGGCTGGAGAATTGATTACTGGTTAGTCAGCGACAGACTGGCGGACAAAGTTATTCAGTCTAAAGTGCTGGACTCAGGGGAAAGACAAGACCATGCCCCGATCCTGCTGGAAATAGATCTATAATAAAATTCAGTGTCTAATGAATAAAAAAAGCGTAAAGGAAATAATAAAATGAAAACATGGTACAGGGAATTAAGAAAACCTTCTTGGTCTCCACCCGCCTGGCTTTTCGGTCCGGTTTGGACAGTTCTTTACATCGGTATTGTCATCACTTTCGGAACAGTCATTTTCCGTTTTGTAAAATCCGAGTTGTCTTGGCTGGTGTCTTTGCCTTTTATATTAAATATAATATTCAATCTTCTTTTTACACCTTTGCAGTTTAAGTTCAGGAATAATTTTCTGGCTTTCATAGATATTATTTTGGTGCTGGTCACTTTGGTGTGGGCACTGGTGGTTATCTATCCTGTAGCGCCCTGGATCGCTCTGGTAAATATTCCTTACCTGCTTTGGGTAAGCTTTGCTTCGGTTCTGCAAACCGCAATCACCTGGATGAATAGAAAAGGAGCACGCCCTCATAAATAAATTCAGGGCCTGCTCCTCAAGATCTCTTAAAGTTTGTCGATAAGCTCAAGAATCTCACTGTTTTCGGGAATATCTGACATCGATTTCCCGTAATGTATATAACGTACAAGTCCTTGTTTGTCGATCAGCATTTGGGCCGGCATACGTCCAAGTTTAAAAATATCGACTTTTTGTCCGTAAAGCTTGAGCACTTTATGCTCTTCATCAGGAATACCGTAAAACTCAAGATCATTTTCTTCCCAATAATTTTTAACTCTTTCTGCATTATCAGGACCAATCACAAGTATTGCGGTATTTCTGTCTTTAAATTCCTGGTAACCTTGATGCAACTGCATCATATGTGCTCTGCAGAAAGGTCAGGTAAGCCCTCTGTTAAGCACTATCAATACTGTTTTTTTGTCTTTAAAATCCGAAAGTCTG
>CAZVVR010000257.1:0-1720 GCA_964630605.1 uncultured Mageeibacillus sp.
GGGAAAGTTTTTATTTTAACTACGAACAATGTTTATTGCAGTTATTATTATCCCAACGTTCATATTTGTCGACGATGAGCCTATAGTATCAAAACAAAACAACGCCTGCAAGAACTAGGTTTATTACTGAAATTTTCTGTAACTAAATCTTTATCTGACTCAGAACAGCTCCTATCGGCTTTCTGATAACCAGATGACTTGAATGATCATGAGAAGTTGCTTGTTTATTGATAATAACTTTTTTACATTTGCGGGGACAATAACTGACCAACCCTGCAGCCGGATACACATTCAGTGAGGTTCCTCCGATTATTATCAGATCGGCATTTTGTATCAGATTGACAGCTGAGGCAATTACATCTGGCGGTAAACTTTCTCTAAATAAAACGACATCCGGACGAACTAATCCCGTGCAATCTCCTTTACCCTTTGTGCAATACACGGCTCCCGAGGTTTCTTTTATCTCTGCTGCTGTATAATTTTCTCCACAGCTTTCGCAGTAAAAACGGTTACCATTTCCGTGCAACTCAAAAACTTTTACGCTTCCTGCTTTCTGATGCAAATTATCAACATTCTGTGTAATAATCCCAGCCAATTTACCTTTTTTCTCCATTTCGGCCAACTTGTAATGCGCTGCATTAGGCTCAATGTTGTCCAGCATAAACAAGCGCCTATAAGAATTCCAGAAATTTTCAGGATTTCTACGCATATAATTAACTGACAACTTTTCTTCAAGATTCGCTTCTTGCCGATAGATACCGTCATTGCCGCGAAAATCAGGCACTCCGGATTCCGTGGAAACTCCGGCACCGCCAAAAAATACAATAGAATTTGCTTTATCAATCAGCTTTTGCAATTCTTCTATATTATCTTTTTTGCGCCTCATAGTTCTACCTCCTATGTATATTTCCAATATTAG
Source organism: uncultured Mageeibacillus sp. (assembly GCA_964630605.1). Taxonomy (GTDB): domain Bacteria; phylum Bacillota; class Clostridia; order Saccharofermentanales; family DTU023; genus DTU032. Next base: position 920 of record CAZVVR010000257.1, read on the forward strand.
CTTAGCATCAATTTAAATACAGTCAGAATTAATACTGCCACTAAAATTCACAGCCAATATCAGAATTCTAAAATCGTGTTTGACAAAATCACCAATATACTTTTATAATCTCGTAGTACTTACACGCACCATTAGCTCAGTCGGTAGAGCAACTGACTCTTAATCAGTAGGTCCAGGGTTCGATCCCCTGATGGTGTACCAGAGGAGAGAACCCCTGCAAACGATGTTTTTTAATCTTTGCAGGGGTTTTGCGTTAACTAAAAAATCAACCGGGAGGAAATATATGAGCGAAAAAGCAACAACACTTGATAATTTGATGGCAGCCTTTACAGGCGAGTCAGAAGCAAACAGAAAGTACACTGCATATGCCAAAAAAGCGGAAAAAGACGGTTACACTAACGCCGCCAAATTGTTTCGTGCAGCAGCTGATGCCGAAACAATCCATGCTCTCAAACATTTCGAAGTTGCAGGCAAGGTAGCCAGCACTGCTGAAAATCTGGAAGATGGTGTTAAAGGAGAGACCTACGAATATACCAGTATGTATCCGCCTTACGTGGAGCAAGCTAAAGCCGAAGGCAATACTGCGGCAGCCAGATCCTTTACTTACGCTATGAAAGCTGAAGAAGTCCACGCCGGCTTGTACCAGGAAACTTTGGACAATTTAGAAAAAGATCAAGCTGAAATTTTCTACTTTCTCTGCCCTGTCTGCGGAAATATTGAAAAATCGAGACCCGAAAAATGCTTTATCTGCAATACTCCGGGTAATAAATTTATCGAATACTAATGATAAAGACCAAACTT
>CAZVVR010000258.1:0-1705 GCA_964630605.1 uncultured Mageeibacillus sp.
CCGAATGTCGTCGGCTTGCCTGACACAAGGCTTCACATTTTATGGATCCAGGGAGGTTCCAATGTCCCAGTCTAATAACATTCGCATGCGTACTGAGCACGATTCGATCGGTGCAATCGAGATCCCGGCAGATGCCTATTACGGGGCCCAGACTCTGCGTGCCGCGCAAAACTTTCCCATCACCGGCATGCATCTGCACCCGGAAGTTATCAACTCAATTTGCCAGATTAAAAAAGCGGCAGCCCTGACTAATCTTGATGTCGGTCGTCTTGACCAAGACCGTGTCGATGCCATTGTGCAGGCCTGCGATGAGATTATAGCGGGTGAGCTTCATGATCAGTTTATCGTCGATCCTATCCAGGGCGGCGCCGGAACTTCACTCAACATGAATGCGAACGAAGTTATCGCCAACCGCGCGATCGAGATTCTCGGCGGAAAGTTAGGGGATTACGACCTGATTCATCCTAATGACCATGTCAATTACGCCCAATCCACCAACGATGTGTTTCCCTCTGCCGGTCGCATAACCTGCTATAAACTTTTGCAGAAAGCAGAAGCCGAGTTACAGCGACTGAAAATTGCTTTTTTAGAAAAAGCTGAAGAATTTGATGATGTTATAAAAATGGGACGTACTCAGATGCAAGATGCTGTTCCCATTCGCCTGGGTCAGGAATTCGAAGCCTGGAGCTACGCCATAGGCCGCGACTTGCGTCGTTTTAAAAACGCCCGCCGCGACATGCGTTTTTTAAATCTGGGGGGGACTGCTATCGGCACCGGTATCAACGCTGATGTTGAATATCTGGAAGCTGTAATAGTCCGTCTGGCCGAGATCACAGGCTTGCCCTTGACACAGGCGGACAATCTAATCGATGGCACCCAAAACACCGATGGTTATGTGGCAGCTTCTTCCGCGGTAAAAACCTGCGCGGTTAACCTGAGCAAGATCAGTAATGATCTGCGTCTCATGTCTTCGGGTCCCCGTGCCGGATTCAATGAAATTAATTTGCCGGAAAAACAAGCCGGCTCTTCTATCATGCCGGGCAAGGTAAACCCTGTTATACCGGAAGTCGTAAACCAGGTAAGCTTTAACATTATCGGAAACGATGTCACGGTAACAATGGCGGCTGAGGCCGGGCAGCTGGAACTAAATGCCTTTGAGCCGATCATTTTTTACAACCTTTTCCAGTCGATTGAAACTTTAAAATTCGCTGTCCGCACTCTGCTTGATAACTGCATAGTTGGGATCACAGCCAATCGTGAGCACTGCCATGACCTGGTCTTTAATTCGGTCGGAATCATCACCGCAGTTACGCCGCATCTCGGATACCGTGCCGCCTCCCGTGTCGCTAACGAAGCGATTGCAAGCGGCAAGCCGATCCGCGACATTATTCTGCGTGACAAACTCATGACAGAAGCGGAACTCGATAAAGCACTGGATCCCTACGCCATGACAGAACCCGGTGTCGTCGAACTAAACTAAAACTCCGTTCGCTTCATAGTGCATAGTTTGGTGCATAGACAATATGAAGTGACCTCACAATCATAGTGTCGCGGGTTTACTCGTTATACTGTGGTTATATAAATAAACAGCGGAGAATTACCGCAGATAATTGGAGGTCACTCATGAAAAGTATAGTTTACGTAGGAATCGATGTCCACAAGGACAGTTACACACTGGTATGTCTGAAGCCGAATTTAGAGGGCG
>CAZVVR010000259.1:0-1700 GCA_964630605.1 uncultured Mageeibacillus sp.
TAGTTTTTGCGTTTCTGCAATTGTTTAGTAGCTTGTATATGGTAAATATGTGGCTTGCCGCATTTAATCTTCTGCCGGTACCACCGCTTGATGGGTATAAAATATTTGGGGCTCTATTGCCTCAGGATGTTTATTACAAAATTTTACAAAAAGAACGAATAATTGGGTTAGTGTTCATACTAATAGTTATTTTTTTCCGGGGAGCTCTTGCTACAGTTTTAAACTGGATATTGGTTCCATTTGATTTTATAATAAGACAACCCATTGGTTGGTTGTTCCAGCAAATCCAGACGGCAATTGGTCTGCCGCCTATGCCGATTTAAAAATAAGTAATATGACGAACGAGATTGCAGCAAAAGAAACTCGAGAGCTTGAGATTCAGGTGGATTTGTTTCAGAGTCCGCTAGAGCTTTTGGACCATTTGTTAGACACCGATAAGGTAGCGCTGGACGAGCTTTCAATTGCATCCATCACTGATCAGTATTTAATGATTATAAAAAAGATGTCTTTCTACGACATGGATCTGGTCAGTTCCTTTCTCTTGATGGCTGCCACTTTGATACAGATAAAATCTAGTTTGCTTTTGCCTATGCAGAAGACAAAAACAGAGTCAGATTCTGAATTTGATCCAAGCAGTGAATTGATTTTTCAGTTGTTGCGCTACAGACGCTGCCGTATGATTGCATTACAGCTAAAAGAGCGGCACGAACTTTATGCAATGTCTTATTACAAGCCTGAGGAATTACCCCAACATTTAGGTATTAATAAAAAAATAAAAAGACAAAAATTAAATCCAGACCGTTTTGCCGAAGCTGTAGATGCAATTGTTTCTCGTAACTCAGCACGTTTTCAATCCAGTAAAAGCACGATGGAACAAATTTTACAACGCGAAATAATTTCTGTTAATTCCTGCATGGACATAGTCTTGGACAAGTTGATAAATAAATCTCAATTTTTCTTTTATGAAGTATTCACCCCGGACCAGTCCAAAGAAACTGTTATCGCCGGATTCCTGGCCATCCTGGAATTATTGCGCCGCAATCGGATTACAGTACAGCAAAGAACGATATTTGCTCCTATTTACATAGAAGTTAAGGAGAAGTAGTTACCATGAGCGATATAAAGTCTATGGCGCTTTTGGAAGCTTTTTTATTTGCTGCCGGTGATCCCATAGAGCGGAAAAAACTTGCAGATTTAATGGATATTAGTGATGCGAGATTGGATCTGCTGCTGGATCAACTGAAGCGGCGTTATCAGATAGATGTTTTGTCTGGCTTACGCTTGAGTGAAATCGGAGATAAAGTTGCCCTTTCTACTAAACTGGATTTGGGACAAAGTTTGTCACTCTTATTCGAGCCCACCATGCGTCAGGATCTGTCTCAGGCTTCCTATGAAGTTTTAGCTGTTATTGCTTACAGTGAACCGGTTACCAGATCGGAAATAGAAATGGTACGTGGTGTCAACAGCGACAGCATTGTTTCGCGTCTCATAGATCGTGGCCTGGTAGAACAAAAAGGTTTTTTGGATGTTCCCGGACGGCCGGGACTTCTTTACGTCAGCGAACAATTCCTGGCGGATTTTGGTTTGAAATCAACACAAGAGCTTGAGGCCGTCGATCTTCTTATGTATGACGAAACAGGGGAACGCGAAGACGAAGAAACAGAGCGTAAATTGAATAAACTGGCTGATACAAAAACAGA
>CAZVVR010000260.1:0-1684 GCA_964630605.1 uncultured Mageeibacillus sp.
CCGCCTCTACTCTTTTAGCTCTGGATGCCAATATTGAAGTGAAAGGCAAAGACGGTTACCGTTATATACCAATCAAAGATTGGTATATAAAATCGAAACAAGTTAATCTTAAACCCACAGAAGTGCAAACAGCGATTCTTTTGCCGAAAGAGACTTATCAGGGATATTTTGGAAATTATTATAAATACAGCATTCGTAACGCCATGGACATCGCAACCTGCGGCTGTTCCGTTAATGTCAAACTGGCAGATGATAAAAAGAGCATCACAGATGTTCGTATAGCTTACGGTGTTGCAGGTCCCATCCCTTTGCGCGCAACGACAGCTGAAGATGCCGTAAAAGGTCGCACAATTGACCTGGAGACTCTTGAGCTTTTTTCTGAAAAAATTAAAGAAGATATTAACCCGCGGACCAGTTGGCGTGCTTCCAAAGAGTTCCGCACACATCTAATGTCAGAACTGGCACGAAGATGCTTGACAGAATCTCTGCGCCGTTCAGGAGGTATTTTTCAATGAGTGATATTCAATACAAAGAACTAAATTTTACAGTTAACGGTAAGGATACATCGGTTATGATCGATGTACGCTCTTCCCTGCTGGAGGTTTTGCGCAATAACCTAGGTTTACACTCAGTGAAAAAAGGGTGTGAAGTCGGAGAATGTGGAGCTTGTACAGTATTGATCGATGGCGAACCCTTTGACTCTTGCATCTATCTGGCAATCTGGGCAGAAGACAAAAATATTCTAACTGTCGAAGGTCTTATGGGTGAAGACGGTTCTGTTTCTGACATTCAACAAGCCTTTATTGATGAGGCTGCAGTTCAATGTGGTTTTTGTACCCCAGGATTGATCATGACAGCTTACAGTGTTCTGGCGGATGGAAAGCGTTATACGCGAGATGAGTTGCGCCATAAACTGGCAGGCAACATGTGCCGCTGTACCGGTTATCACAATATAATTGATGCAGTGGAAAAAACTATGTTGCAGCGCATCGAAAATGCTGAAAGTCAAAATAAATAGGTTATTTTACCTATAACTAAGAATTTTATTGCAAAACGGGCCGGCTGCAGCCGGCCCGTTTTTAATCAGAGCAAACATCAAAGAGGAAATATCACTTAGATAATACCGGGGCCTAAATCTTTCCCGCCAATAAGATGAAAATGTACATGCATAACAGTTTGCCCGCCCTCAACGCCATAATTATTAATCAGCCGAAAGCCTTTTTCATCTACACCGAGTTTTTCAGCTATCGGTTTTAAAGCTGTCATCAGGTGGCTAAGATCATTCAGGCCTTCTTCGGAAGCTGATATATCTAAAATACTTTCATAGTGTTTTTTCGGAACAATTAAAGTGTGTACTGGCGATACCGGATTGACATCCTCAAAAGCTAAGACATACTCATTTTCATATATTATTTTTGCCGGCAATTCACCATTTATTATTTTACAAAAAATACAATCTTGCGACATCTGTTACTCCTTTTTTATAAGCAATTTAGATTTGTGCGAATTCTTTTAATTTTGCACGTACCGCTGTGAAAGCTTCAGCTATTTTCTCAGGGTCGTTACCGCCTCCCTGTGCCATATCAGGTCGTCCTCCGCCTTTTCCGCCACTGATACCCGCAGCCAGACGAATCAAATCGCCGGCCTTGACGCCGGAACTAGTGGCTTCTTTGCCAACCATAGA
>CAZVVR010000261.1:0-1673 GCA_964630605.1 uncultured Mageeibacillus sp.
GCCGGGACATTACATTATTTAATTAAAGCTGATTCTGAGGGTTGGCCCTAGCAGTTGATACCTGGTTTCGTTATCGTATCAAGTATCCTTCATGCTCTTATCGGCTCTTCTTTATTAATCATTTATCACGGTTATTGACATATGTCAGAAATGGTGTATACTTGAATTGATTGAAAATATCAAATTATTAATTGAAAGGAGAAAATATTATGCCAAAAAGAGATGGAACAGGACCAATGGGTTCCGGAGCCAAGACCGGTAGAGGACTTGGACCTTGCGATGATGAAAATACAGCAACTCCCTTTTTCCGTCGTGACAGAGCCGGCAGAGCTGCTGGTTTTGGACGTGGAACAGGCAGAGGCGCTGGCTTCGGCCGTGGACGCGGTCGCAGGCAGGGTCGTCGCTAGTAAGACCAGCAAGCTCTTTCGCTAACAGCTGTGACTACCAAAGTTCAGTTAAAATGTAAGCGGCAAAAGAGTCTTTTAGTCAGCGAAGTTAGTCGGCGAAGTCAAGAAGGCGACAAAAGCGTCAGGGCCGCTGACGCAGAGCTTGCTATAATCAATTGACCCTCTTCGCTATACTTAAATCTTTGCAATTATCAGAGATTTTCTTAAAATTATCCCAAACACAATAAAAATACATATTTTTTTTTGCCTTAATTAATATTGATCTGTGCCCCTGCAGCTCACAACAAGACGTTGCTGACCGCCATAGCTACAAGTATAGAGAGTCAAATCCCAGCCACTGTTTTTGATTTGATCGACAGCTGTAGCAGCGACCAGTTCCAGTTGCTCCACTTTAAAACGTGAGGAAACCCCAAATACATCAGTAAACACAATCAGATCGCCGGCCTTTAAGGTATGTATCTTGCCAAAATGGCTATTATAATTGTGCCCGGCAAGCACCAGGTCACCGCTTCTGCAGGAGCCAAAGTGCCGGCAAGGTCCAATTTCCAAGCTTTCCTGATCCCGGGAAAACATCACCGGCAGATTCAAATTCAAAACCGGAATACTGAGAAAACCCAAATAAGAAAATCCGTCTATCTTTGCAACCGGCTGTTTTTCCGATAGCTGGATTTTGTACTCACTCCTGCCATTTCCCAGGCCCGGAATCGGTCCGGGATCCAGTTCTTCAGAGTGTGCAGAAAAATCTGAGCGACTTTCGGCAAAATGCTGTTCGCTGATTACGGAAAAAACACGAGCCAACGCTAGTTGCGACAAAGCGCCGGCCCGCCGGTCCTGTTTAATGTTATGCAAAAAAAGCACCAGGGCTGCGACAATCAGGGCCACTCCGAAAAGCATGGCCCCAATCCCCGGCTTACGCCTATTTTTCTTCATCCTGGTTATCCTTTTTTATATCTGGAGCCTTATTTTTTGAAAAAGCCAACCAGCCATAGCTGAAACAGGCGAAGCCAGTTGCAGCCAGGACAGGCAAAGGCCAATTCAGCTGGCCGGTCTGGATCAGCTGATCTTTTTCCGGAGCAGGCAGATCAGGCTCAGGTTGTGGTTTGAACCCGGGGTCCGGTGTGCCGGCCTTTTCCATTTTAGGTTTTGCCACCAGCTCATAAAGCAAGTTGCCGTCTCTGTTTATCGAGGGCAGCGATACAACAAAAGGGGATACTCTACTGTAGCCGGCAGCATTCTCTTTTTGCACCAACAGATAAAGACCGTCCG
>CAZVVR010000262.1:0-1671 GCA_964630605.1 uncultured Mageeibacillus sp.
GGCACGAGGCTCTTTGTTTATAGTAAAAAATACAAAGGTACGTCCGCTTTTATCTTTCACCACTAATGGGGTCCCCTGAGCCCCCCCTTCAAATTCATAATTCTTCTCAATCGTCATTGTGGCTGCATCAATTATTGACAAAACCCCGGAACCTGCTGCATATACTTTTCCGTCAGAAATTGCAGGTGAAGCAGTACTGCCGCCGTCACTAAATTTAACACTTTTGAGCGCCCCCAGACTTCCATCGCTGTTTACATCCAGGCGATGCAGAGCACCATCTTCCCGGGATATAAAGTAAACCTGACTTCCTACCGCAATCATGTTTGTACGTATGGCAGGAGCCAAGCCATCAGAAGCTGCAGGCAGAGTCATTTGATCAACAATGGAACCGTTTGCGGCATTAAAGGCAAAAACCTCACCCCGATCGTTACCTACAATCAAAACCCCGTTCAACAGAGCAGCTCCGCTCCAGTAAAAACCGGATTCATTTGATGAATATTCCCAAATTGTGCTGCCGTCTTTGAGGCTGAGGGCACGGAAAGTTCCGCCGAAAGAGCGCGGATCCCAGCCTACTGTACAGCTTCCCTGGTAAACCTTGCCGTTTGCTACCTTGAGTGAAGATAATGATTGCTGGCTACGGGGAACTGTTACGCCTGCCGAATCATCCAATAAAATTTGATCAGGTGCATCTGCTATCCACACAGTAGTCAGTTTATCAGCGGTCAGCGCCTGCACTTTACCGTATTTCATTGGCACTAACACCAAACCGTCTGCATAGGCCAAACGAGAGGTAGAATCAATCAGGAAATTCAGTTTGGCGCTAGCATTGACTGAACCGTCAGCGTTGAGTTTATAGATAGTATCTGAGAAAACTACATAGATCCACTCTCCAACCTGAATCGGATCTGAGAAAGAATCTATCCAGCCACCTTGCTTTTGCATTGTAAAAACTTCAGACCCGGTTAGACCATCAATTGCAAAGCCAAGCTCTTTAACGCTGTTATGATCCATGGCACCACCGAAGGCGGGCCACCAAGCCGTTAAGTCTGTGGGTCTAATGGCATCCGGTACAATATTGATATCATTGCCGGCTTCCGGATAAAACTGTTCAGGATGACCAGCATATTCCTGGCTCCAGTCATTGGTAAAATACCAGCGGATTACATCGCCTTCCTGCACCAGATACTCGTGTGCGGATTTATCAACGTTGCCATTGTAGCTCCACATCCAGCTGGAGCTTGAACCATTCGTAACTCCGCCTTCAAGCTCTATCTGTCCCGAAGCTTCCGCAGGAGGAGTAACTTTTTGCAGGTGATTATACCATACCGTCTCAGTGTAGACGTAGTTGTTTTCTGTTAGAACAGTCTGGGTATATTCCCAGGCGTTTGTGCCTTCTGTGATTTCAAAAGGAATGTCAAGCCAGATTTGGTACGGATTTTCAGTTTCCGACGGATCCTTGCTTGTACCGACTAAAATAAATCTGGTTTTAACAGTTGCTTCTGCACTTAACGCAGCAACATCTTCTTCTGTTTCAGCCGCCTGTGTCTGAATATCAAGAGTTTCAGTCTCAGCTGGTTCTGATTTAGTCTCAACTGGTTCTGTTTCGGTTTCCGTCTGTTCTGTTTGCTTACTTGCAGACATCACTGCGGAATCGTCCTCTGAACTTTCTGA
>CAZVVR010000263.1:0-1662 GCA_964630605.1 uncultured Mageeibacillus sp.
GTTTACCGTCACCCACGACATTACACAGTACACAAAAGCCAAGATTTTTTCCGAGATCGGCAAAAAAACCAAAATGTTTGCCCGCTTTTCCACCGTGGCAGGTGAGCGCGGTGCAGCTGACGCCGAACGCGACATTCGCGGCTTCGCCCTCAAGTTTTACACTGAAGAAGGTAACTGGGATCTGGTTGGCAACAATACACCCGTCTTTTTCTTCCGTGATCCGAAAAAATTTATCGACCTGAATCACGCCATCAAACGCGATCCGCGCACAAACATGCGCAGTCCTAACACTAACTGGGACTTTTGGTCCTCCCTGCCCGAATCACTCACTCAGCTCACCATCACAATGAGCGATCGTGGCATCCCGTCGTCATATCGTCATATGCACGGATTCTCCAGTCACGCCTACAGCATGATCAACGCCGACAACGAGCGCGTTTGGGTCATGTTCCATTTCCGCAGCCAGCAGGGTATTCAAAACCTGACGGACCAGGAAGCGGCTCATGTCGTGGCTAATGATCGCGAAAGCCACCAGCGCGACCTTTACACCGCCATCGAAAAAGGTGAGTTCCCCAAATGGACAATGTTCATTCAGGTTATGACTAATGAGGAAGCAAAAAACCTTCCTTACAACCCATTTGACCTGACCAAAATGTGGCTAAAAAAGGACTTTCCGCTGATGGAAGTGGGCGAGTTCGTTCTCAACCGCAACCCCGATAATTATTTCGCAGACGTCGAACAGGCAGCCTTTAACCCGGCCAACAACGTGCCCGGAATCGGCTACTCCCCCGACCGCATGCTCCAGACCAGGCTTTTCGCTTACGGCGACGCCCAACGCTACCGCCTCGGCGTCAACCATCATCAAATCCCGGTCAACTCGCCTCTCGGAGTCGAAAACCCGCACAGCTACCACCGCGACGGCCAAATGCGCGTCGACGGCAACATGGGTAGCGAGCTCCATTACGAGCCCAACAGCTACGGAAACTGGACCGACAATCACAAAGACGCCGAACCCATACAAGATGGCGGCGACGTCTACCAGTACGATTTCCGCGAAGACGACCACGACTACTTTACACAGCCCGGCATGCTTTTCCGCGGCATGACGCCCGAACAGCAACTCGTTCTTTTTGAAAACACTGCTCGCAACATGGGCGATTCTACACTGCAGATTAAGCACCGCCACATCACCCACTGCTACATGGCCGATCCTGATTATGGAAAAGGCGTAGCCGAGGCGATAGGCATCGACATCAACGACGTCGATCTGACCCCAATGCTGTCCGACAGTCACGAAACTTGGTTAAAAGACAACGCACGCAACTCGGATCTCAACACTCCGACCGAGCCCGCTATGCCCAAGTCAGCCATGGACCTTCCACCGGAAGGCCGCGACACCAACGTAGCCGACCCTACCACCCTCTACAGCTGGGAAAAAGACCCGCATGTCCTATAGTCATAGTTGGTGCCAGTCATAATTGCATAACTTGCGATTATATGACTTACGATTATAAGCATTACTAGAATTACAAAAATCAATTAACCAATATTTGGTTAAACCATAGTAAACCACCCACGAGGCAGCGGAATCCCCGCTGCCTCTTCTTTTTGCATAATTTGGTACCTGCATAGATTGGTGCCAGGCACCATTCTATGCAAGGC
>CAZVVR010000264.1:0-1613 GCA_964630605.1 uncultured Mageeibacillus sp.
CTTCCGGCAGCTGGATACCTCAAGTCAGCAAAGAACTCGCAGGTCGTAACTTAACAACCGGAGAGTTCAGCTTTGAACTGAGAAATGCTGCTAACGTATTGCTGCAAACAAAAACAAACGCCCTTAACGGCAGTGTAGTTTTTGATCCGATCTTTTACACAGAAGCGGATAGTAACCTATATTATACCTATACCATTACAGAAGTTGTCCCCACACCAGCCGAAACCGGCATGGTTTACGATCCCATGACTGTGACTATCGGAGTTGAGATCGAGGATAATGCTGATGGAACCTTAACCGTTACGACAACTTACCTTACAGATACTGAGTTTAACAATGAGTATACTGCCAGCGGCAGTTGGATTCCGGAAGCAACTAAAATTCTTGACGGACGTGATCTGAGAGACGGAGAATTCAGTTTTGACCTGAAACGGGATGGCACTACTCTTCAGACCAAGCAAAATGCCGCAAACGGCGACATAATTTTTGATCCTGTCAACTATACTCAGGATGATATCAATCAAACCTATACCTACACCATTGTTGAGCTTTTACCTGCAAGCCTGGAGAGTGGGATGACCTACGATCCGACTATAACCACTATAGAGGTGGCAATCACGGATGCAGGCAACGGAGAGTTAAATGTAACCGTTACTTATCTCGATGATGCAGAATTTATTAACGTATACAGTGCCGATGGCACCTGGACACCAGTCGTGCGAAAAGTATTGACAGGCAGAGCGCTGCAAGCGGGCGAGTTCACCTTTGAACTCAGAGATGCCGATGATAATATTGTTGGCACTCCGGCAACAAATACTGCTGGCGGCAGTGTGACTTTCGACACCATTACTTTCACTGAAGATGATATTGGTGAGACCTACGATTACAAAGTGGTTGAGATTGTTCCTGCAACGCCACTAGGCGGTATAACCTACGATACAAGACAGGATTTCATAATCTCAGTCACTATCGGCGACGCCGGAGGCGGAGAACTGACAATTACGCCGGCTTATCCTCAAAATGATGAGTTTAATAACTACTATGAGGCCGCTGACGTCGATGTAGACCTTGGCGGAACTAAGGTCCTTGCAGGCCGCGAACTGGCGGACGGCGAGTTTGAGTTTAATCTCTATGAGTCTGACATCGATGGCGCCGAGGGCACTTTGATCGAGACTGTAACCAACGTCGGCAGCGACTTTGATTTCGCTACTATGACTTTCACTGACGGCGAAGAAGGAACCTACTACTACCTGATTAAGGAAGTACAAGGAACATTAGGCGGAGTCACTTACGATCTGGCTGAGTATCTTATCAGAGTCACCATTACTGATGATCTTGTAGGAAATCTTACAGCTGATCTTGAACTTATGGATGATGAGCTTTGGATCGAATACGATGCAGACGATGTCGTCTTTAACAACGACTACACAGCCGCTGACATCGATGTAGACCTGGGTGGCATGAAGGCACTCGAGGGCCGTGAGCTGTTAAATGGCGAGTTTGAGTTTAATCTCTACGAGTCGGACAGCAATGGCACCAGAGGCGCTCAAGTTGAGACAGTAGCAAACGTAGGCAGCAGCTTTGACTTTACTGCTCTGACTTTCACAGATGGC
>CAZVVR010000265.1:0-1585 GCA_964630605.1 uncultured Mageeibacillus sp.
ATATCCGAAGCGTTGGTATCAACCATCTTCATCTCAGCAATGCGTTTGCATTCAGACCATGCTACTGTTGCGACTTTGTCTCTGTTTGGCTCCCCTGAAGCTTTGTCCAGGTTTGCTGCTTTCTTTAAAAGCACAGCGGCCGGAGGAGTTTTAGTAATGAAATCGTAAGTGCGGTCTTTGTAGACCGTTATGACAACCGGGATTAATAATCCCATGTCTTTTTGCGTACGTTCATTAAATTCCTTGACAAACTGGGCTATGTTCAAGCCGTGCTGTCCAAGGGCTGGTCCTACCGGCGGCGCTGGCGTTGCTTGACCCGCAGGGATCTGAAGTTTCACATATGCGGATACTGGTTTTTTAGCCATGTGGCCACCTCCCAAATTTTTGAATCGTTCTATGCTTCGGCCTTAAGCCTCAGCCTTATTAAAAGCCGTTAAGCTTTTTTGAAATATTTATATGAGAATTACCTGGATCCAGTCAAGTTCCACCGGTGTTTCACGGCCAAACATTGAAACCAGAACGGTAACTTTCTTCTTTTCTAAATTAATTTCTTCTACCTTGCCGTCAAATCCTTCAAGTGGTCCGTTGATAACTTTAACGGTATCACCCACTTCATAGTCGACGACAGGCTCCCAGGATGACTCCAGACCGATCATCATCAGTTCTTCTTCGGTCAAAGCTACCGGGTTGGTACTGGACGGTCCGACAAATCCGGTAACACCGCGTGTATTTCGTACGATATACCAGATTTCATCAGTCAAAATCATCTTGATCAGAACATAGCTGGGATAAATTTTGCGTTCTACAGTACGGCGCTTGCCATCTTTGACTTCGACCACGTTCTCGGTTGGAACCAGGACTTCCTGGATCATCTCCTCGAGCCCGCGATTCTCAATAATAAGCTCCAAGGTATCTTTTACTTTATTTTCGTGGCCGGAATAAGTATGAACAACATACCACTTAGCTTCCGAACTGCGCTTTTCTTCTTCAGACATTTCTATTCTCCAGCAGGTTCAGGGTCTGTCGGCAGGACAGTAACACCAGGACCGTCGCCGTCATTTTCCGGTGCGACCGTTTCTGTTATTTCAGAGGACGGCGCATAAAAGCCGGTTGAAGTCAGAATGAAATTTAAAAGTGTATCAAACACCCAAATCATGGCTGCAGCAGCAATAATAATAACCAGGCCGGTTGCTGTATTCTGCTTCAGCTTTTTCTTGTCAGGCCAGACCACCCGCTTTAATTCTGCGAATAAATTGGAAAAAAAGCTTTTTATACGCTTGAAAAACGGTTTTTTTCCGTCTTTAGCAGATTTTTTTGACCGTGATTTTGATGAACCTTTTTTGGCCACTTTCAAGACACCTTTCGTTCGCTCTAATGCAAGATCTTACTGATACTCTCCGGAAGACTATTTAGTCTCGTTATGGAGTGTATGTTTTTTACAAAAACGACAATACTTTTTAAGCTCTACCTTATCAGGTGTATTGCGCTTGTTTTTCTTTGTATCATAATTGCGTTGCTTGCAAACACTACAAGCTAATGTGATTTTATCACGCAAACCGGTTTTCGTTGCCATGTGGATACCTCC
>CAZVVR010000266.1:0-1571 GCA_964630605.1 uncultured Mageeibacillus sp.
GTATAATATTTCTATTGGTACAAGATTGTTTCTTATTCAGATCTGAAGGGTTTTAAATGACAGAAAAGGAAGAAAAAAAGAAAAAACCAGATGCGCCCGAATCATCACAGCGTATGCAAATCGTTTTACCCCCAAGATTTTTTTGGCGTGCGTTTTTGGTTTTAGCCGGGATTACTCTCTTTTTCCTTCTCGTTTGGAACATCAATTGGTTTTGGCGTAATTTCTTGGCTCTTATCAGTATGCTGACTCCTTTTATAGTGGGCGCAGGTCTGGCTTTTGTTATCAAAATTCCCATGAACTCAATTGAGCGTCAGCTTATACGCTTTGACTGGCTTAAAGAACGCAGAGGCATAACCCGAGTTTTTTCAATTATCCTTTCTCTTTTGTTTGTTATATTCTTTCTTGTTGGCGTCATTACCCTGGTTTTTCCGCAAATTGTTCAGTCCGTTAATATGCTGGTCGAACGTATGCCGGTTCTGGTTGAACAATTGGCTGAATGGATGGAAGACATTGAGTTTTTGGATAATTATGCCGATGGAGTACGTTCGGAGTTAGGTGGATTCAGTTGGGGGCTTATTGTTGAAAAAATGGCCTCCTTTCTGAAAACGGGAGCTGGTGTTTTCGATAATGTCCTTGTTGCCGCCAGCTCAATCATGAGTGGTCTGACCAACACGGTTATTGCTTTTCTCTTTATGCTGTATGTGCTGGCCGCAAAAGAAAAGGTTGGTGAACATTCCCTCCGTTTACTTTATAGTTTTTCCAAGGAGAAAGTAGCTGACAAAATTACATATGTAATGCACATGATGCATGAAAATTTTACTGTTTTTGTCAGTGGCACAGTTATAGGAGCTATTGTTGCCGGAGTCATGACTTTTTTAGCCATGGTAATATTGCGTCTGCCTTATCCCGGAATGATTTCTATAGTAATTGCTGTAGCAAATTTAGTGCCTATCATTGGGTCAATTATAGGTGTAATGATAGGGACCCTGGTTATTTTTATCGTTTCTCCTCTTCAGGCCCTGCTTTTTCTGATTGTTGTCATTGTTATTATGCAGATAGAGGGTAATATTCTTTTCCCCAAACTGATCGGAAAAGCAATGGGATTGCCGGCAATGTGGACTTTGCTGGCCATATCGCTGGGAGGTAGCCTTCTGGGTATATTGGGTATCTGGCTGTTTGTGCCTTTATTTTCCTCAGGATATGCCATTCTGGCAGAGGCCAGTGCGGTGGCTTTAAAGAAAAAGAAGATTGATTTAAGCGAGAAAACGGGCTCAAGGGTGGCTTTTGATGTCCGCCTGAATATGGGGATGAGTGAATCAGAGGCCCTCGCCTGTTCTGGCAGAAAAAGTAGTTTCAAAACTGTTTTTAAGGATTTTGGACAATCTCTGAAACGAATTCGCACAAAATTATCACGGAAAAACAAAGCAAATGATAAAGATAATGACATTGATGATTAGATTGCAACAAAATATCAAAACAAGTGACAGGAATAGCTTTCTTGTGCTAAACTGTTTTTCGTTATGGGCGAGTAGCTCAGCAGGGAGAGCACCTGCCTTACACGCAGGGGGTCG
>CAZVVR010000267.1:0-1544 GCA_964630605.1 uncultured Mageeibacillus sp.
GCGAATAACTTCACCGCTTCCTGGCTGCTAAAGCAATCCGCAGAGAATATTAAAAATTGGATTCGGCCTTCGGGTTTTTTTAATCAAAAAACCAGTCGCCTGATCGATTTAGCGCAATGGTTTGTCTCTCATGGTGAGACTGCCGGAAAGCTTAAAGCTATGCCTTTGGACCAGCTTCGGACTGAGCTGCTGGCCATTAAAGGGGTAGGACCCGAGACCTGCGATTCCATTGTTTTATACGCCGCCGAAAAACCGGTATTTCTGATCGACAATTATACCCGAAGATGGCTGGATCGCTTAGGCTACGCCATACCGCGGCCATATGAGTCGTTGCGGATGGAATTGGAGTCGTTGGTAAAAACTGAAAGGCCATGGCTGGACAGTAAACTATGCCTGGGTACAAATGCAGAGGTGCCTTGGCTGCAGAGGGCACATGGACTGATTGTAGAGCATTGCAAAAACTACTGTCTGAAAAAGCCACTCTGCCCGAACTGTTCTATATATAAAAACTGTGAACAGCAATTTCGTTGTAAGAATTAAATCAGCAAAAACTGTTAAAGACAGATAATCTGATAATTTTATAGCTTTAGTGATATTAACTAATAACTATGCATATTTATGTGTAAAAAGTAGCATTTAAAGCAGATGTTTGTTATTATGAACTTAGTAAATAGCCGCAGGCTTTTGCATTTCTAAATCAGCAGTAAAACTGCTCCGGATGCACGTAATACTTTACGCGCCGAGAAAATCACCAGCTTAAAAAGAATAGAACCGGAAGCGCTTCAATAAAACGTAAATCAGTAACGGGACTGTCCTATTGCCTGTTTGACGAAGATTGGAAATTTAAGAGGCTGATCTGTTTCGGCTTTTTCCCTTTTCCGTTTGCAGGTGCAGCGACAAAAAGGAGGAGGTCATTATGATTAAACTCAAATGTCCACATTGCGGTATGACTGATATAATTGATCTTCTTCCTCTGTCCACTAACCTCCTTTGGGAAAGATTAGCCGAGGAAGAATTAAAGTACAGGTATTATTGCGGAACATGCGATCAGTATTTTGGAGCGACGGCGTATACTGAAGATGGCAGGCCGGTTATTCCTTACGTTACCGGCTTATGTTTTTACACAGGAATATTTCATAAAGTTTATTCGCAAATCAGTTTTCGCCAGCACTATCCTAATTGTTGTACCTATAAAATGTGTGTTTGTAAGGATAACACGCACGAAGAAATAATGAGAAGAGAATCCTGCAGCGAATTATCCAAATTAATTGACAGTCTTTACTTTAACCTGTTTTTAGACGATTGGAAGGAAAAATATGAGGGCATAGATAGCTCAGACGGCTTCTGCTGGAAGTTAATTGTTTACATTGAAAATGCAGAAAAACGAGAATACAGCGGTACCGAAAAACATCCGGCTTACTGGGATGAACTGATAAATTTGTTTAACCCTTATTTTACTCTTACCGGCAGACCGCTGGCAGCGAATAAAAATGAGCTAGTAAAAGTTTAAGGTTTTTACAGCAGAGAAAAAAAGCGGCGAATTA
>CAZVVR010000268.1:0-1520 GCA_964630605.1 uncultured Mageeibacillus sp.
TTAACTTCAATTCTACTCATGATTATTTTTCATCAGCATGTATCTATTACTTATATACAATTTATTATAAAATCCCTATTAAATCATGTCCAGCATAAACCCCGTTTATGACGTTTAGCACATATAAGCCGCTGCTTTTCTGGCAAGTTTGTCTTTTTACCGAGATAATATTGAATATCCTATTTCTTTACTCTAAAGTAATATGGATAAGAAGTCAGTCGACGCTACAGACTGGCTTTATTCTCACAAGAAATAGGCAAAGAAGATCATTACAAACATTTATATTTTGGAGGAAAATGATGACAGGAAAAGAATTAGTTTTAAAAACTCTCTCACACGAAACTGTTGAACGACCCCCGTGGGTTCCCTATGCAGGAGTGCATGCAGGAAAATTAGTAGGTTACACAGCAACAGAAGTTTTAAAAGATGGCGACAAATTATTTGAAGCCCTTCAAGAAGTCAGAAAGCTTTATATGCCTGATGGCATGCCGATTACATTTGATCTGCAGATGGAAGCCGAAGTTCTCGGTTGTGATTTAATTTGGGCGGACGACAACCCCCCCAGTGTTATCTCTTATCCATTATCCGATACAGACGAAATTCCGACCAAAGTTATTGGTCCCGATGACGGACGTGTACCGCTCATTATGGATGTGTCACGCCGGGTAGTCGAAGAGTTCGACGATGTTGCTGTCTACGGACTTTTCTGCGGGCCTTTCACGCTTGCCTCCCACCTTCGTGGTACTAAACTGTTCATGGATATGAAACGTAACCCCGAACATGTCAAGCAGTTAATGGAGTACTGTACTAAGCAGGCCATTGCTATGTGCGATATGTATGCAGAAACAGGATGTCACGTGCTGGGTCCGGTTGACCCACTGGTTTCTCAGATTTCCTCAAAACACTTTGTAGAATTTTTAGCGGAGCCTTATACCGAAATTTTTGATCACATTCGCGAATTGAACAGGAAATCTTGTTTCTTTGTCTGCGGAAATGCTGAGAGAAACCTCGATGTGATGTGCGAAACCAAACCTGACAACATTTCAATTGACGAAAATATTCCTATGGCCAACGCTAAAGCTATTACTGACAAATACAATATAACTATTGGCGGAAACATCCCCCTGACAACGACCATGCTGTTTGGTAACCAGCAGGATAACATGAAATTTGTTGTTGATATGGTTGATAGCGTTGATTCTTCGAAAAACCTGGTAGTTTCGCCCGGCTGTGACATGCCTTACGATATTCCGATTGAAAATACTATTGGTGTTGTTGAAGCCGTACGCGATGTTGAAAGATACCGCGATCTCCTGAAAGACTACGAATCAGAAGATTTAGGCGAAGATGTTGAATTGCCTGATTACGACAATCTGGAGCGTCCGCTGATTGAAGTTTTCACGCTCGACTCAGCTTCCTGCGCAGCCTGTACCTATATGTGGGCAGCAGCACAGGATGCCGTAAAAGAATACGGTGATAAAGTGGATGTTGTGGAATACAAGTACACTGATCGTGCCGGA
>CAZVVR010000269.1:0-1508 GCA_964630605.1 uncultured Mageeibacillus sp.
CAAAAAAGCTGAGTTTTCCGGCTCAGCTTTTGTGCTTAGCGGCTATATTTATTTTATTTTTCAAAGGTTTCGATCAGTTCAACGAATGCCGATATAACTGATTTAAGAAATTTTACTGTACTTTGGTTGTTAATCATGCCGTTTTCGTCAAATAGTTCAGCAACTTCTGCAATATAAGCTTCGGGTTGCTGCAAAGTTTGTACATCCAAAAATACTAGAGTCTGACGCAAATGATGATTAGCGCCAAAGCCACTTAGCTTTGAAGGCGAATTGCTGACAACCGCTCCCACTTTGCCTGCCCAAACGCTGGAACCATAAGGCCGGGATCCGACATCCAGGGCATTTTTCAACACTGCGGGTACAGAACGATTGTATTCCGGAGTTACAAACAAAAAAGCATCCATATCATGCATCTTTTTTCGAAATTCAACATATTCTGCCGGAACTTTATCCGTATCATAATCTTGATTGTAAAGCGGTAAGTTTCCGATTTCTATAAGTTCAGGTTCATATCCTTCCGGAAAATATTTCATCAGATTATGGGCTAATTTTTTGCTATAAGCATCTTTTCGTAAACTTCCTACCAGGACTCCTATTTTCGTCATAACTATATTTTCCTTTCTCTGATAAAACTGCATCAGGCAGTTTTGGTCTTAAAAAAGCTAATGCTATGTTTTTTATTATTCTAATTTGCCGCACAAGTTTTCAAAATAACCGTTACCACAACTAAGTGATGAGGCAACTTTATTCAACTGTTATTACCTGTGTGGGGCAGTTCTCCGCAGCTTCCTGGGCTTCCTCTTCCACATCTTCCGGCACCTGATCCACGATGACCTCTGCCAAACCATCATCTGCCATGCGGAAAACCTCAGGGCAAATTTCCTCACATAAACCACATCCTATGCATCCATCTCTATCAATATGTGCTTCCATATAATATTAACCTTTCACTGTATAAATATTTATTCTTTTGCTTTAGTTTTGCGTTCATGGGATAAACGTTGCAACTCACGAACTTCTTCTGCCAGTTCCGGAACCGGGCCGTCTATTTGAGTTTCACGAATCACTTGTTCAATCGGTAAATTACGAACTCGGCCGGGGGCTGCGCCAAGCTCTTGCATCCACTGCTGCAGCTGTTTGGAAGAACTTGCGTAGACTATACGACCCAGCCCCACCCATCCATGGGCTGCGGCACACATGGGACAGTGTTCGCCTGAGGTGTAAACAGTTGCTTTAGCTCTTTCCTCCGGTGTCATATTATTTGCAGCCCAGCGCGCAAGTGCAAACTCCGGGTGCTGGGTATGATCTCCGCCTGCTACCCGGTTATGATCTTCTGCCAAAACTTCTCCCTGGCCGGAAACAAGAACAGAGCCAAAAGGCTCATCTCCTTTTTCCAGGGCAATTCGCGCTAATTCAAGACTGCGCCTGAGATATTTCATATCGGTCTCAGTAATCATATTTACCCTCCTCGTATGAGAATAATGCAAAATTCACACTTTAACTTTTAA
>CAZVVR010000270.1:0-1505 GCA_964630605.1 uncultured Mageeibacillus sp.
ACCATCCTGACCTGATCTCTGATGATCTGTCTCATATGTATTGAACCCATTCAGTCGGTTGATGGTGGATTATTTTATGGTAAAATAATAGCGTTGCGTTTATACAATGTGCAGGAGGGCGAGCATGAATCTTACGATCAAACCACTTACACCGGAGCTTTCTGCTGATTATTTCGATTTCTTCGAAAACCGGGCGTTTACGGACGATTCCCCATATCGGTGTTATTGCCAGATGTATCAAATGACCAAAGAGCAGTATCAAGCGGCGTGTGATGATGCAGAGGTGCAGCAAGATCCCGGCCGCGCCTCCCGGGAAGTCGCCAAGCAACAAATTGACGACGGTGTTTTGCGGGGATATCTGGCATATGTGGATGGAAAATCGATCGGTTGGTGCAACGCCAACGACAGAGCGAATTACCCCGTCGAACCGATGTGTAATGTACCCTTTAATGCGCCAATCGAAAATCGCGAAAAAGCCGTGGTGTGTTTTGAAATCGCCCCGGAATATCGCGGGAAAGGCGTCGCAACCGCACTACTCAACCGAGTTATAGCTGACGCAATAATCGAAGGGTACCTGGCCGTGGTCAGCTTTCCCGTCACGAGAAGCGAACGATATGAATGGGATTGTCAAGGCCCCATTCGGTTATATCAAAAGGTCGGATTTGTTAAAATAACAGAACAGGACAATGTTGTGGTTATGAGGAAAAATTTGAAGTAACAGCGGATAAAATAAATATCATCAAGGGATGTGCATGAATGAATTTATAATTACACATGCAAAAGGTGCAAATTTTGAGAGTGTAAAAAGCTGCACTATCCAAAGTCGGTTAAAGGTGAGTTTATTTATGATAAAATAACAGATATGCAATTTGAATACAACAAAACACGGAGGACGAACGACTATATTAAGCTCTCCGTAATGATTGGGAGATGCTTTTTATTGAAAAACATAATCATTGCAGGTCCGAGTAGAGCCGGTAAATCAACATTAGCGAGAAAAATAAACGAAGAACTAAATTATTTTGTCATCAGTCTTGATAAACTTGTCGCCACGTTTCAAGGGGCATATCCGCAATTAGATATTAGGCTTAATTGGGACAGAGAGAAGACCACAGACAATTTAGCGCCGTTCCTTGGTCATTTTCTTGGTGCATTTGCCTCCAGTCATGGCGTTACATATGAGTTAAACCTGAAGGCGCACGCTGTAAAAGGAAATAGATTTGTGTTGGAAGGAGGGTATTTTAATTTTGAGAAGATATTACCTATTCTGAAAATGTATGAGATAGAAGCATTAAAAGACAGTTTCTACCTTATCGGGTTGGTTCAAAATAAAAAAACAGTTGATGAATTTGTCAACGATTTCAGGAAATACGATACGGAAGACGATTGGACATATGGCTTAGATGATGTTGAACTAAGAGATTATGCCACTCAAGACGCAATTCCATTCAGTCGGTCCATGACTGATCATTTAGTGAAATATGGCTTTACGATTTATGATACGT
>CAZVVR010000271.1:0-1450 GCA_964630605.1 uncultured Mageeibacillus sp.
TCCATCGTGGCCATTGATGCTGAAATAAACCAAATCGTGGGCTTTATCACTATCGTCAGCGACGGCGTGCTTTCGGCCTATATTCCTCTGCTTGAAGTAATCCCTGCCTATCGCAATCGGGGAATCGGCAGCCAACTCCTGAAACTCGCATTAAAAGAGCTGGATAATTTCTACATGATTGATCTGGTCTGCGATGATGAGAGAGTCAGCTTTTACGAAAAGCAGGGTATGACTAAATGGACCGCCATGCTATGGCGCAACTACAAAAAGCAAACAGGTAAATGACGGAATATTCTCCTGATGATTGACAAACAGCCTGCCCTCCGACTAACGTCGCAGGGCTTTGTTTTTGAAATATTATTCTATAGCACTATTATAAAAATCCAATATACGGATCATAAGATCCTGATCCAACTGGTAAAGCCGGCTTTTATCAATGTTTTCGTTTATGTAAGCGGCTCGGATTTCAGGAGTGAATCCTTGATCCAAATTCTCGATATATTCTTCAAAATCCGCATTAAACTGGTCACGATACTCGCGGGCACTATCCGTGTACCAAAGCATGTCATGTCCGCGATCCTGGTATTGGACAAAGTCGAAGCGCGGGTTGTTGGCAAAATTCTCATAAAAAACATCGAAGCTTTTTTCGGTCGAGATCATCTCGTCGTCGGTGCTGTGTATGATCATGGCTTTGGCCGAAGAGGCTTCCAAACTGTCGATGCTGCTATATCGGGCAAATTTTCCAAATTTAATTCGCTCGTAAAGATTGACAAATGGCAGGAAAAGTTTAATTGTGAAACCAAACATCTTCCGCCCTGCTTGTTCAAATAAATCCTGGGTTTGATCAAAACCAGCAGATAAAACTACCGCTTCCACTTCCGGATGAATAGATAAAACGCTGGCAGCAGAGTATGCTCCCCAGCTGTGACCAAAAAGCACAATGGGCAGATCTGAAAAATCGGGACTGTTTTTCACGTACTGTAGAGCATGGTGCAAGTCAATGAGACCCTGAGGCATACCATTAGCAGTTTTCCCCTCACTTTCGCCACTGCCCGTGGCATCATAAGCAAAGACAAGGTAACCATTACCGGCAAAATAATCTGCCAGACCCATGTAGCCATTCTGACCGCCACCTCCCAGGCCATGTGCGATAATCACCACACCAACAGGAGATCCTGCATCTCCTGCTTCCAGAACCTCAGCATAAGAATATTGATATCCAACAAGCTGCTGGCCTTTGTTTGATTCAAAAGTATGCCTCTCACTGGACAAATTGGGAAATTCATCCAAGGTGCGAGACAAAGGCTCATAAACCTCATAACGTTGATTGAAATTACGTTCATATACGATCGCCGAAAAAGCGAATGGGAAAACCACAACAATCGCTAGCACCACAACAATAATCCTAATGATCTTAATTTTCTTGTCCATAAATACCTCTGGATATTAA
>CAZVVR010000272.1:0-1436 GCA_964630605.1 uncultured Mageeibacillus sp.
AACAGTTGCAAAAATATAATCATGCTTATTATAATTTGGATGATCCTCTGATTTCTGATGCAGAATATGATTTATTATCTCAGCGTTTGAGAAAAATAGAAGCTGCTTTTCCCCGGCTGGAAAGCTCGGAATCGCCATCCAAGGTTGTGGGCGGACACGCCAGTGAGCGTTTTCAGCGCGTGCCGCATCGTCATCCTATGTTGTCACTTAATGACGTTTTTTCTCTGGAAGAGGTGGAAAATTTTGTCGAACGCACGCGCAGAGCTGAACCGGAAGCTTTGTTTATAGTTGAAGCAAAAGTGGATGGATTGTCTTTATCAGTAGCGTACAAAAACGGTGTTCTCCAGCAGGCTGTAACTCGTGGTGACGGTGTAAATTTCGGTGAAGATGTGACTATGAATGCTCTTCAACTTAGAGATTTGCCACATCGGCTGCCCGAGCCTGTGGCTGAGTTGTCGGTTCGGGGAGAAGTTTATATGCCTAAAGAAGAGTTTGAGCGTATAAATGAGGAGCTGTCTGCTTCAGATTCTAAAACTTTTGCCAATCCAAGAAACGCAGCTGCCGGAACCTTGAGGCAATTGGATTCTACAGTGGTCAAACAACGCGGTCTGGCTTTTGTTGCATTTGAGATTCAGCACTCTTCCCGTAACTTTACTTCTGACCAAAAAGAGCTCTTATTTTTGAAATCTCTGGGTTTTAATACAATCGAACCCACAGAACCACTGGATATCACCAAGGATATTTTCTCTGAAATAGAGCGAATTGATCACTCCAGGGACTCTTTTCCTTATGAGATAGACGGTGCTGTGGTTAAGATAGACCAGCTACCTTTGCGTGAAAAGTTGGGAGCTACCAGTAAAGCCCCCAGATGGGCCGTGGCTTATAAGTACCCTCCTGAGGTAAAGGAAACACAATTACTTAAAATCAAAGCACAGGTGGGGCGTACAGGCAAGATTACACCGTTAGCAATTTTAGCCCCGGTACAGTTAGCCGGAACCAAGGTTCAGAGAGCTACCTTACACAATCAAAATTATATTGATAAGCTTGATGTGAGAGTGGGGGACACGGTATTGGTCCATAAAGGCGGTGAAATCATTCCCGCTATCCTGGGTGTAATAAAAGAGCGCCGAGACGGCAGTGAGAAAGCCTATCAACTTCCTAACAATTGTCCCTCATGCGGATCGCCTACCAGCTCCCTGGATGAAGGGGTCGATTTATATTGCACTAATACAGATTGTCCTGCACAAATGCAACGCCATCTTTCATATTACGGTTCCCAAAGCGCACTCGCGATTGATGGACTGGGAGAAAAAACTGCTGAAACTTTAATCAAAAGCGGCTATGTTGATTCTTTAGCAGATATATATTTTTTAAAAGAAAAGCGAGATGAACTTATAAAATGGGGAGGAATTGGACGTGAAAAAACAGTAGATGCC
>CAZVVR010000273.1:0-1430 GCA_964630605.1 uncultured Mageeibacillus sp.
TCTCTGAAAATCATAATGTTATCGATATAGCTGCCCTGAACCTGATCAAAAGGAAATTATTGGAGAAAGACAGTGGTGGAATTGCACACTTAGTTGCCTGTTTGCCCGGAACCGGCGAGCCGGATTGTACTCTTAACATATATTCCAGATACATTGAGCAAGATTTTTTACTATTTATGGATTTATTGAAAAAAAGAGATTATGAAACTGCAGGCTATCTGGCGGAACGTCTAATCGGTTTTGGTCCCGGACTTACGCCTTCTTGTGATGATTTTTTGGCAGGAATTATTTTGCTGCTTTATTATAAGGAAGCAGACAATTGTTTTTTTCAAAAGATTGTCAGTTTGGCAAGCGAACGGACAACGACGGTCAGTTATCATATGCTGAAAAATGCAGCTATGGGGAAAGCCTATGAGAGCTATCTTGATTTAATCAGAGCTCTCTCAGGCAAGGATTTAATTTCTTTGCCGGCAATAGTGAATCGTATATTGCGCTTTGGCGCTTCTTCCGGTTCAGATTTTCTCTTTGGTGTATATTGCGCAGGTTTACTCATATCTGAAAGAGAAAGTGCAAAAGTTGTAAATTGGAAAAACAGTGGTACAAGTAAAATTTCATAGTTAAAATGAAGGAGAAGGCTAAATGATAAAAGCAATTGTAAAAAAGAATGCCTATAACGATTCGGTCACGCTGATGCTAATATCGCGTGAAGTGCAAAAACTTGATGGAGTCGAGGATGTTCTGGTAGGCATGGGCACGGAACTAAATCTGGATTTAGTAAAAACCATGGACATGTTTGTACCGGAGCTGGAAGGTATTAGCCCCAACGATTTATTCATAGCTGCCAGATATGATGAATCAAAAGTGAGTATGGACGATATTGTAGTCGCTTTTAACGAAGAAATGAACAAGAAAAAAGAAAGTGGCTCCGGAGACTACCAACCGCCTACGTTGAGCTCGGCTCTGAACCATCTCCGGGACGCAAATATGCTTGTGCTTTCCATTCCCGGTGAATATGCAGCTGAATAAGCCGAGAATGCCTTGCGCGAAGGCTTGAATGTCATGATGTTTTCCGACAATGTCAAAATTGAAGATGAGTTAAGGCTGAAAAAGATGGCAGTCGATAAGGGTTTGCTCATGATGGGCCCCGACTGTGGAACTGCAATTATAAATGGCGTGCCGCTTTGTTTTGCCAACGTAGTCAGGCGCGGCAAAATAGGTTTGGTGGGGGCGTCCGGAACCGGAACTCAGGAAATTACTGTTCTTGTTCATCAGTTAGGCCAAGGTTTTTCACAGGTTATTGGAACCGGTGGCCGTGATTTAAGTGAGGAGATCGGAGGTTTGATGATGATCCAGGGTATCCAGGCTCTGATGAAAGATCCTCTTACTGAAGTCATTGTCCTCGTATCTAAACCGCCGGCAGCTTCTGTGGA
>CAZVVR010000274.1:0-1425 GCA_964630605.1 uncultured Mageeibacillus sp.
GCGCTGGTAGACTTTTAGCTTCCGCGCCGGCTGCTTTCATGCTTGCCAAACACAGGAAGGGGTAATAATTAGCTTCAGGATTTAAACAATATTCTCCTTTTTCATTTGTAATAGCGGACGCCATTTCTTCAAAATTTTCATTCATCAATACAACAGAAACGTTATTCATTGCTTTCCCATCTTTATCAGAGATAATGCCTGTAATTAGCCCCATTTTAAACCTCCTGTTTCAATTAAGTTCATCACTCTTTATATTAAGGTCAATGCGAAAGGCTGACAAATGAGTGTACGAGTGCTGAAATAAGAGCATACACGAAAATCAATGCCGAAGATCCCAAGCTTAAAATAATTGAAAACATGCGAGTCAAACTTTTTAAGCAGATCAGCATTAATCTGTTCTCAACTTGCAATCCAACGATATTTATCTTGTAAATTGTAACAACAACTCTAAATTAAAACGATTCAACTATTATAATTACTTTGAGCTTGTCTTATCACAGTAACAGTTACCAAACTAAGGCTGGAAGGAAACGTGATGAACACAGAAAAGAAATCTCAACAGGTATTTATAGGAATTGCCTTTATTTGGTCCTACGTCCTGTGGGGCTTGGGCATCTATCTATCGGCAAAAGGTGGTTTTGTTTTACTTGAAAGTGCTGATTTATTAAAAGCTATATTGGGCAACACTTTAAGTCGTGAGCTCTGGCTCATTACCATTGTGAATACTTTGGCTGGATACGGCCCCCTGATAGCAGCTCTTATTGTGGTTGTTCTTTTCCCAAATTCAAGAGAACATTTCAAGCACAAATTCAAGATTAGAACGCCGATTAAATATGTCTTGCAAATAATCGGCCTGTTTTTGTTGATCACTATAGTTCCTGCAATCCCTTTGCTTATATCAAAGGGTTTTAATGTCCCTCTGACATGGTCTTTGCTTGGATTTGTATTGTTGTTTTTTCTTTATCAGATTATTACCACAGGAACTGAGGAGATTGGCTGGAGAGGCTATTTGCTACCGTCCATGTTGAAAAAGAAAACACCCTGGCAAGCTAGTGTAATTATAGGTATAATTTGGGCCTTGTGGCATACGCCAATAATCTTATATGTCTTTTATACGCAAGGCCTGGCTGTCCCTCAAATCATCATGTCTTTTGCAGGTTTTATTGCGGGAACAATTGCCATGTCCACTGTACACACCTATTATTATTTAAAAACCGGCAACTTGTTATTTAATGTTTTTATTCATGCGATTGCCAATACTCTGCCGATGTTTGTTGGTATGTTGTCTGCTAGCTCCTATGAAATTTCAGTGGCAGTTCAATTGTTGCTTTGGGTTTTTGTAATATTCATTACAAAGAAAAACAAGGACCCGATGCTAGCATAAAAAAAGGACAGGTGAAACTCGTGGATTTCTCTGTAGAATAG
>CAZVVR010000275.1:0-1425 GCA_964630605.1 uncultured Mageeibacillus sp.
AGTATCCCCACTATATCCTTGTCCTCAAAAACATGTAATATCCCGTAGCATTTTCCCCTGCAATCGTACCGTCTCAGGTTTTCACCCAAAACAGCTGCCGCATCTTGATTGTGGGCACCGTCCAATATAATATCCGGATTGTGCGCTATCAGTTCGAAACTTCCGGGCCAGTTTGTCCGCGCCAGACCTTCGGCAATAATTTCAGGAGTCAGATTATAAGGTGCAGGTAAATTACGCAATACCATGACAGCCAGTGCTGCGTTAAATATTTGCTGTTTACCCGGCATATGGATACTGTAGTTGTGTCTGTCATAAAAGAAATTTTGCGTTTCCAGCGAATCTTCAAAAACTTCAATATCTGCAGCGGACAAAAACTTGATGCTCGTATTTTCTGCTGATGCACAATCACGCAGAATTTTTTCTGCCTCAGGTAACTGCACAGAACTGAAGACGGGAACACCGCTTTTAATAATTCCTGCCTTTTCCCTGGTAACAGCTGTAATGTTATCGCCCAGTTCATCCTTGTGATCAAGACTTATGCTGGTAAACACTGTTGCCAGCGGACATTCGACAGCATTGGTAGCATCAAGCCGGCCGCCAAGACCTGTCTCCATAATAAAAAGTCGGGCACCCAGCATTTTTGCTAATATAAAAGAAATAGCCAGCTCCATTTCAAAAACTGTAGCATGACGATCGTACTGGGAAGCCAGCTGATCAGCTGCCTGCAAAACTATTGCTTCTGCCTGATCAAAAACATCTTGTTCAACAGCCTTTCCGTTAAAGGAAAAACGATCCAAATACCGCCGCACCTGTGGCGACGTGAAGGTCATAAGATCAATTTTATTTTGTATAAAGGAATTTGCCAGATAACTGATGGTCGAGCCCTTACCATTCGTACCTGCCACATGGATGACATCAACATCTTGTTCCGGATGGCTGAGTTCGGCCAACAAAGCCTGAACAATTTTCAGCTCATAATGACTACCTAGATTGCGATAAGAATCTATTGACGACATCTATCTCTCACAGTCTGATCTTGGGTCCCTAAAATAAAAAACGCCTCCATTAGAGGAAGGTATTATTTGGGACGAATTGCAACACCGTAGCTAAGCTTTCGTCTAACGGACTCCCCCGTCCCGTTAGCACTTATCGGCACTGCCGAAACGCGCTGCAATCTTCTATTCAAATAATCAAGCCAATTATAACCCTCACCGGCTTCTTTAGCAAACTGTTCTCTAAAGTGTGACATATGCTCCAAAGCCTTGGTAGCAGACAATTTTGAACAAAAAAAGACCCTAAGCTTCAAGCTCAGGGTCTTTATATGTATCCGGCGAGTACCTACTTTTCCAGCTCGTCTCCAAGCTAGTATCCTCGGCACAAGAGAGCTTAACTTCTGTGTTCGGGATGGGAACAGGTGTATCCTCT
>CAZVVR010000276.1:0-1418 GCA_964630605.1 uncultured Mageeibacillus sp.
CGTTGATTTGATTAACAGAATTGATGAGTATAAGGTTAAATAAAATATTGAAAAACGGAGCTTAAGAATATGAAACCTGATCATGAATGCTCTTGTAACCGCAAGACAGAACCGTTAAACCAAAAGAAGGGTACTTGCCCTCTCTGTGGTAATGAAGGTCTGTCCGTCAGCGGAGTAACTGTTAAACATCTGGTAAAAGATAGTTACCGAACTAACGTTAAGGGAAACCAATATAAGATTTGCCTGGATCAAGGCTGTGACGTTGTTTACTATGACGTGGATAATGGAACCATACTCTTAAAAGATCAAATTAAAGTCCCTATTTGGTTCAAGAAAAATGCAAAACCAAAGTACGCCTGCTACTGCAGTAAAGTCACAGAAGAACAAGTAATCGAAGCAGTAAAACAAGGCGCAAAAACAGTTAAGGAAGTAAACAAGCTAACCGGAGCCATGATAAATTCCAATTGCCGAGAAAATAATCCCCTGGGAGTATGTTGCCACAATATTATTCAGGCTATTATTGATAAGACTCAAACCTGGGAAAATTAGAGTTGCTCTTCGATTGTAGAATCATGGATCCTGCATTTTAGTTTTAACATGATTTTTATCTACTTACTATAATTCTGACTAAAAATAATAATTGAAATCAAAACATCGGCAAAGGCATACCAGGAGCGTGACTGACTCCAACATAAAAGCCCGGAAATCCAGCCAAGTTTCCGGGCTTTTAGATTTAATCTAATGTGCTTATTTATTACGGTATTGCGGCATTTAGTGGAGTCGGGCGGCGAAAACTTTGCGTTTCTCCTGCAATGTCGTTTTTTTACTTAAACACCTTGACACGCTCTCTTACATCAATTTTGTCCTTGGGAGCCGGCTCTTCGAGAATATTTCCGAAAGGCATCTGCGCCAGAAGCACCCAGTCCTCCGACAGGTCGAAAAGCTCGCGCAGGGCGTCATCTATCACCGGGTTGTAGTGCTGTAAGGACGCACCGAGACCGAGGTCACGGAGAGCAAGCCAGATACTGTGCTGTAGCATACCGTTGGCCTGGTTGGCCCAGGTCTCGAAATTATCCGCGTAACGCGGAAGCTTCTCCATCATCCCGGTTACAGCTTTTTTATCATAATAAAACAAAATTGTGCCGTAGCCGTTTTTGAAACTGTCTATTTTTTCGCGCTTAACCTTGCCGCCGAAAGCGTCGAAAATTGTGTCCCAGAGCTTGTCCTGATAGTCGCCCAGGGCGACTACGACCCGCTGGCTCTGCATATTGTTGGCGTCCGGGACGTTGTGCACAACTGCATCAATCGTCTCCAGAATCTTCTGATCAGACACCTGGATATCCCGGCCGATATTGTAGTACGACCTCCGCTTTTTTAATAAATCAATAAAATTCATAGTCATTCCTTTCTAAGAACAT
>CAZVVR010000277.1:0-1405 GCA_964630605.1 uncultured Mageeibacillus sp.
AAAAGGGATTATCAAAAAAAAGCGGCGGGTATTCCCGCCGCTGAAAAGGTTATTTTTTATTACTTACAACAGTGTAATGCAGTCAACAGGGCAGACTTCCACGCAAGACTCACAGTCTGTGCACAGATCAGCATCAATTTCATAATGCTCATCACCCATAGAGATAGCACCCTCAGGGCACTCATCTTCACATGCAGCACAAAGGATACATTCCTCACTAATTACATGTGCCATTAATATTCCCTCCTACTATTTCGCAATGTTTGTTACATTTAATAACAACCTAAAAAAGTTTAACACTTTCTTTATATATATTCAAGGTTCTGTTATTCGACTTATTCCGATTTAAACACTGAAATTATTTCAAGTCAGCAGCCTTATAACTTTTATTCACTCTTTCATCGTCTTTTTGAAACGATACCGTAACCATCTCCGTTAATAAATTAACGTCTACAACCAAACCCGGGCCATCAGGTGTCCGGACTTTATCGTTTTTTTTGGGCAGGCGGCGTCTGGCATCAATATAGACTTCCTGCTCATAGTTAAGACAGCAAAGCAAACGGCCACAAGCCCCTGAAATTTTTTCCGGGTTCATAGAAAGATTCTGCTCTTTAGCCATCTTAATGGATATTGGTTGAAATTCATTTAAAAAAGTCGAGCAACAGAATTCGCGTCCGCAGCTGCCCAAACCTCCGCACATGCGCGCTTCGTCGCGAACTCCTATTTGTCGCAGTTCTATCCTGCGCCGGAAAATCGCTGCTAAATCCTTGACCAGGTCACGAAAATCCACACGTCCGTTGGCTGTAAAGAAAAAGGTAATTTTTTTATTATCAAAACGATACTCCACATCTACCAGCGACATATCAAGACCATGGGCCTTGATGCGTTCTATAGCGATGTCGAAGGCACGGTCTTCCTCTTCTAAATTGGCATCATATTGCGCAAGATCTTCGTCAGAAGCCAGACGTAAAACCGGACGCAGTGTACGCTCCTCATTGATCTGGCTTGAATCCAGCGAGGTCGCTACAGTTGTAATAACGCCAATTTCTATACCTTGAACTGTTTCTACAATTACAATATCTCTTTTTTTCAAATCTAATCCATTACTGGAAAAATCATATGCTTTGCCGCGTCCGCGCAAACGGACCCGAACTAATTTATCTTCGCTCATAAAATTCCTATCTAAATGCAATCCTCATTTCTGAGCACTGCTAAAAAAATTTACACCCAGGTAAAGTATAGCAAAAGTTGGGCTTTTGATTTATTAAGTTATGATTTGCTGATTTTTGATCTCATCTGCAACAAAAGTCGCGAAATCGTGTGGTCATAATTTGCATTTGAAGACAAAGCCTGCCTTGTTTCGGACAAAAGACCCAGCAACCCTTCAAAGTCAATTGACAGCGTT
>CAZVVR010000278.1:0-1399 GCA_964630605.1 uncultured Mageeibacillus sp.
GCTAAGCGCAATATTTTTGCTTTACGAGAGTTATTTAATGATTTTGCAAATTCCAAAATGAGTATTACAGGATAGCGTAATAACATTTATTGCTCCCTTCTGGACTGTTGGGTGCGTAATGCAAAGCAAGCGATACTTATTTTTATCATAATTGTGATACATACATATATCAACCAACATGACTATATCTATTATATTTGTAGCGTTTCTTAGTTAATGGAACTTGAGAGCTACAAGTTTTTCATTAGAAGGATAAGTTAAAGTATAGTGAGTCAAAATATGGTTACCACTCTAGCGAAAGACTGCACAGCCACCGCCATAGGTTGAGGATATGCGTCTGATTTCAACCTTATAACCATTGTTTGTGTGGCTCCAAATATCATTAGCAGCAGATATTTTACGAACTGTATCAAGCACTGAAAAGAGAGAAACTATTGAGCCTGGAGCAAATCCCGGCACAAAAAAATCAACTAAGACTCCGGCGAAAGCTGCTATGACTGAACTTGAAGAGTCATTCACTAGTCCGTGAGCAAACTCGTTGCCACGCCGTGCTGTAAGAAAAATTTACGTGTGGTTTAGCTAAATCTGGGAGCTGTAAGATATGTTTCAACGAATGCCGTCGTATACGGCGAATACACGTATCTATAATTTGGAACAGGTCCTTCTGTTTTAAAATTATTCAGACCTATACGATTGTTGCCTTCTTCTTTCAGCGTATATACTTTACCCGTTTCAATGTCTATTTGACCTTTTCTGATTGGTTGTGAGTCATACATAAAAACGATTGTTTCCGGGCTAGCTTTTTCAAATTCGCTAGTTGTGTAAAACCCAAATAATTCTGTTATAACTTTCGTTCTATCTACTTGAAGTCAGTCAGAAGCCTGAACCGCAACTGCTGGAGATGCTATTGATAAGAATAAAATGATACTTATCAGTACACTAATTAGCTTTAGTTTTTCATGCATTTTGAGTACTCCCTTCTCCAATATATATTGTTATTTTTATATATTGATCAACTCTTACTAGGTTAAAGTCAAGTTGTCGGGTAGCCTCGGGAAGTTTAACCTCGAGACTCTCACGGAACCGTACGCGAGAGCTACGAGGTGAAACTATACTAACCACTCAAAACAAAAGTGTTTCGTGTGGTTAGTATAAAGAGAATTAAACAGGACGACAAAGGGGAAAATCTCCGACTCTCAAGAGGCTTTTTGCACCTTTTCAACGCTAAGCATAAAGCGATCAAATATCTCTTAAATGCTGAGTTTACAGCCTTTGCCGCGCATTAAAAAAACTCCGCTACCGATTGTATCCGTAACGGAGTTTTTTTATGGCTTCGCACTCCAAAACGAATACAATCGCACGATAAACTAGAGGGGGGGGGGGTGCAAATTCCTCCTTG
>CAZVVR010000279.1:0-1372 GCA_964630605.1 uncultured Mageeibacillus sp.
TTTTGGTTGCCAGCAGAACGATAGTGACAGCGAAATTTCTGCAGGTTTACTTGAACACATGGGCCTTGAAGCAGCCTTAAACATTGAAAAAGCCGATATAGTTATCTTTAATACCTGCAGCGTCAGGGAGAATGCTGATCGGCGTTTTTACGGGCACCTTGGTGCTCTTAAAACCTGGCGCAGCGAGAATTCCCAACGTCGCGTCGGTGTAATGGGTTGTATACCGGGACTGGAAATACATAATAGTCGGCTCAAAGAGACTTTTCCCTTTGTTGATTTTTTATTGAATGCCGGCGATATGGGAAATTTGCCCCGCGCTCTTTATGAATCATTGAATCAAAAAGCCAAACACTCTATCGTTGATTTAACCGGCGAAGCCAAAGAAATGACTTATCCGTCTTTGCCGGTCAAGCGTGAAAATAAACATCGTGCTCTGATCTCCATTATGTCAGGATGTAACAATTTTTGCAGTTACTGCATTGTTCCGTATGCGCGGGGCCGTGAAAGCAGCCGGGATCCACAGCTTATTATCACTGAAGTAAAAGCGGCAATTGATAACGGTGCTAAAGAGATAATGCTAATCGGACAAAATGTAAATTCTTACGGGAATGACAAAAGGCGTTCAGGTGAAAAAGATTTTCCCACCTTTGCTGCACTTATGAAAGAAATCGCTCAAATTCGCGGATTGTCCATTCTCCGGTATATGACCTCACATCCAAAAGATTTAAGTGATGAGTTGATCCAGGTAATCGGTCAATATGAGACAATTGAGCCACATATTCATTTACCTTTACAGTCAGGTAGCAATCGTTTGCTTAAAATTATGAACCGGCGCTACACAGCTGAACATTATTTGGAGCTGGTCCGTAAATTGCGTTCCGCCCGGCCTGGCATCACAATAAGTACAGATATAATAGTTGGTTTTCCCGGCGAAAAAGAGGAAGATTTCAATGATACACTGAGTTTAATGACAGCAGTTAAATTTGATCGTGCTTTCACTTTTATCTATAGCCCGCGCAGTGGGACGCCCGCCTCCAATTGGGATCAAAGTGCCGATCCTACGCAGATCCAGGAAAGATTCGAGCGCCTTTTAGACTTGCAAAACAAGCATAGTCTGGAATCTAATCAAAAATGTGTAGGAAAAACTATTTATGTTTTATGCAGCGGCAGAAGCAAGGCAAACGAGGAAACTTTTTCCGGCAGAAGTAAAGATGATAGACTGGTAAATTTCACGTTACCAGATCAGTAGCCATTACCTCCTGATAAAGCTTTCACAGCCAGAGGCGAACTCGTAACATCAACAGTAACTGACGGTAGTGAAGTCTTAGTTAAGGTTACGAAAGCTAAGCCAAATTCATTGGAGGGTGTTTTT
>CAZVVR010000280.1:0-1371 GCA_964630605.1 uncultured Mageeibacillus sp.
TGCCATAAATTGTATTTTAAATAATGGTCGACAAAGTTGCATCGAAAACTGTATAATTATGTTAGTAAAATAATTGAATTACTTTATGCAGTATTGAAGGTGTAATTCCACCTTCAATACTGTGGTTATAAAGGGGGAACAAGATGCCAAAGCAAGAACTAGAGAAAGATAAATTTTCGGTAATAGGGAAACAGGTTCCGAGAGTCGATGCAAGAGCGAAAGTAACTGGTGCTGCTACTTATGTTGCAGACATCGATCGTCCCGACATGTTGCATGCCAAACTGCTGCACAGTCCCTATGCACATGCCAACATAAAATCAATTAATGTAGAAAAAGCACTTTCTTTACCGGGTGTTGCAACGGTTTTAACGTATAAAGACGTACCTCAAATTTACTATACATCCTGTGGTCATCCGCATCCTAGCGATACCCCGGAAGACACATTGATACTGTCTCAGCGTTTACGCTATCGTGGTGATGTAGTAGCCGCCGTAGCAGCAGAAACTAAAGAAATAGCAGCTGCTGCCCTCGAGTTAATAGAAGTTGAGTACGAAGTTCTTCCGGCCTATTTTACTACCGAAGAAAGTCTGGCAGAAGATGCTATCGAAATACATGAAGGATTGAAGAATATCTGCGGACAAAGTGACTATGAGATTGGTGATGTTGATGCCGCCATGGCGGAAGCAGATTATATAGTAGAAGATGAATTTCGCACACCTATTATCGCTCATTGCCAACTTGAACCGCATACATCATTAACCGAGCTGGATTCTAACGGCCGCCTGATAATGTATCTTCCCACTCAGGTTTCCAGCATTATGAGAGAGCGTACTGCTTTAGCCTTAGGGAAAAAAATTAGAGATATTCGTGTAATCAGAACAACTGTTGGCGGAGGTTTTGGTGGCAAGCAAGAACCTGTGTTCGAAATATTAAACGCTGCGCTAACCATAGCCACATCCCGACCTGTGCGCCTGGAATTGACCAGAGAAGAAAATATTTCGAGTACGCGCACGCGCCATTCCTCTTACATAAAACTTCGTACGGGAATTAAAAAAGACGGAACAATGTTGGCACGTGAGATGTACGCGGTAAATAATACCGGTGCTTATGCCAGCCACGGGCACAATGTACTTTGCAATGCAGCCTCCCAATTTGGTTTATTATACCCAACGCCTAATTTGAAATTTACAGGAATTACTGCATATACCAATATTACAATCGCAGGCGCCATGCGAGGCTATGGTATTCCGCAATACTGCTTTGCCATGGAAAGACATATTGACCATCTGGCGGCAAAACTGGGTATGGATCCTTTGGATTACCGCCGCAAAGTAATGTTTAAAAAAGATTCTCCTATTAATATTCAACATT
>CAZVVR010000281.1:0-1369 GCA_964630605.1 uncultured Mageeibacillus sp.
AGTTGCAGTTAACCGGTAAAACTGGCAATAGAGCAACCACCCTGAAGAAATTCATTTTGTGATATAGGCGTACCGGGCGGACAAATGAGAAAATCTTCATCCCAGTCGTGGGCGAAAAGGCGTTCCAGGATGCTCGTTGACCCTTCAATTTCCGATAGCTTTAAATTAAATAAATCACTGGTTTTATTTGCCCCTTCAATAGTTCTAGGAGTGTAATTGGTGCCTACATCTATTAAACAAACATCTTTATAGTTTTCCAACATACGCGTATAAGCTCTTTTAGCTTTCACTTCACCTTTTCGTGCAGCGAAACGTTCATATTGTTTTAACAAAGTATTGTCTGAATCAAACCAACCATCGGTATAGTAGAGGCAGTCCGGACGGGTAATAGGACGCGGATTATTATTTGTGACCAGCATCATATGAATGCAGTCATGAAAACGAGGCACGACAAGGGTCGACCCTGGGCTGTACACATGATTCATTGCATTACCGCACAATCCATAAGCAAGCAGAATATATTCTGTATTGTCAGCAACTGATAATATAGCTTCCTGAATGCTTTCTCTCAGATTATCAGGATACTCATGAAGATCACGATCCAAGTAGATCACTTTGCTGTTATTGCCCGTTTTCGCGCGTGCCAATTCAACTTCTTTTTCAATCATCTTACACGCAATAATTATTTCTGCCATGTTTCCTCCACAGATTGATTATCTCACAAAAATGTAAAAGGTGAAAATGTAAAAAATGAAAGGGGAAGATGTACCAGACTTCCCCTTCCAGGAGAATCACATCTCATGGCATCGTGTTTACTCGTGTTGCTGACAAGTAAAATGAGATGGACAGCAATCTCTCCGATACCAAGTCTGCGTCAATAAAAAAACCACATCTTTCATGACGTGGTCCGTTTTTTACCTACGCGTAATTCTGTATGCCGCAGAATTTGACAAATGTCATATTAAGCAGGTCTTCTGACTTGTGCCTCACTGCACCTGCCTTGCCTTCCCGTGTTAACAGTGGCTCATGTCGGCAGGAACTACGCACTTACAGCGGCGGTACCGTGCAGGAATTTCACCTGACTTCCCTTTTAACAGCTAAAAGCTGAACTCAATATCGAATGAAATTGTGATAACAGTATAGCATTTTTATAAATTAATACAAGGAAAAGGGCCATCCGACCGGACGACCCTTTAATAACCAAAATTTCTTTAGTTAAATTTATTTATATTTTTCCATTACCTTGTCGATAGCACCGTAATATTCTTCATGGCTAGGGATGATCGATGCATAGTAAAGTTCGCCATCAATGTACAAAGACGGAAGGTTTTTGACGTCCATTGCTTTAATTTGAGATAATCCGGCACGA
>CAZVVR010000282.1:0-1367 GCA_964630605.1 uncultured Mageeibacillus sp.
ATCTTTGCCCTGCTCGGTATCATTGTTTTTACCTATAAAGATAAAGCGGAAGCGGGAGATGAATCATGATTCTTTGGCAATTGTTTCTCGCTTTTTTAGAAGTCGGAGTTACTGCATTTGGGGGCGGTTATGCGGCTTTGCCTATTATCCAAAATGTAATAGTGGAAAGAAATCAATGGCTGACCATGACCGAAATGACGGATATCTTGTCTCTTTCCCAGGTGACGCCGGGGCCGATTGCAATAAATTCCGCAACCTTTGTCGGTATCAGACTGGCAGGTATTCCGGGTGTTATTGTTGCTTCGATCGCAACAGTACTGCCGCAGGCAATTCTGCTTTTCATTCTTAGTGCTTTTATCTTTAGCGGACGCAAGCTGACTTTGGTTGATCGTGCTTTGGGTGGATTGCGGCCGGGTGTGGTGGGTTTAATTGCTGCGGCGTCAGTCAGCATAACGATTTCCGCCATTTTTGCAGGAACTTCAGTTTTGGGTCTTGATTTTATTGCGCTGGCGGGTTTTCTGATTGCACTGATTATGAGATACAGAAAACTGGATGTAATTTCAGTGGTGGGCTTAGGAGCTCTGGTTGGTTTACTTGGCGGTGCGGTGGAATATTTCGCTCCCTGAGATATCAGGGAAAAAACTGTCGTATTTTTATTGCCTGACAACGGTCGTAAATGTTATTATCTGCAAGTAACTTAAGAAGAAATACATTGCAGTGCAAATCATGTAAAATATTTATTAAATATATGATTTTGCCCGCATTTGCTGAATTTTAGCCCCCGGAGGTAAAAATGAAAGTTATTTGTGTTGAAAACGAAGCTGTAGTTGGAAGAGAAGCGGCCCGATTAATTGCTGCGACCATTAGACTTAAAC
Organism: uncultured Mageeibacillus sp.; assembly: GCA_964630605.1. Lineage (GTDB taxonomy): Bacteria > Bacillota > Clostridia > Saccharofermentanales > DTU023 > DTU032. The sequence goes on from CAZVVR010000282.1 coordinate 876, forward strand.
CAAACTGCAGTTTAGGATTGGCCACGGGCACAACCCCGATAACTACCTATAATGAACTGGTACGCATGTACAAAGAAGAAGATCTGGATTTTTCTGAAGTTCGAACTTTTAATCTGGACGAGTATATCGGTCTGGCCGGAGACCACCCGCAAAGTTATGCCTATTTTATGTTTCAACATCTTTTATCCAAAGTAAATATAAAAAAAGAAAATACGCATATACCCAATGGAAAATGTCAGGATGTAGAAAGAACCTGCTATTTATACGACAAGGAAATAGAAGATGGCGGCGGACTGGATTTGCAGCTTTTGGGCATAGGCCGCAATGGACATATAGGATTTAATGAACCGGGAAGTAAATTTATTGCCGAAACGCATAAAATCAGTTTGACTGCAGACACCATTAAGGCCAATAGCCGCTTTTTTGAAAGCGAAGCAGAAGTTCCCCGGACTGCTATAACAACCGGTATGCGCTCTATTATGCATGCCAAGC
>CAZVVR010000283.1:0-1346 GCA_964630605.1 uncultured Mageeibacillus sp.
GATCAGCCTGTATCCCTGCATGCGGTAGGAAGACTCAATTTCCGACATTCGTTCAAAACGTTCGCGATCCCGGTCACTGATCCTGATCTTAATCATTGCGGTCTCTCCAAACTAATTCTGGAAATTTTTCCTGTACGAAAATCATTTAAAAACATCCGGGCAAAGCGTTCGGTGTCCACACGACCTCCGCTTAGAATGCAACCTTTGTGACGTGCAGCTTTTGTATAAATTTCGTAAAAATAATCAATATCATTCTGATCTATTTCATCGTCCCGGTCCAAAGCCAGATCATAACGTTTAGAAAGATCAGCAGGATAATTAGCATAAATTTCTCTAAAAAGCCGAAAAGCCAGATCTTCCAAAGGCAAAATTTCGTCCCGGATAGCACCGGTAGCAGCCAGCGCAAAAGCAGCTTTATCTGATGAGATTTTGGCCTCAAGTAATCCGGGTGAATCCAGTAACTCAAACTCAGTGCCGACACGAAGCCAACGTATAGACCGGGTCACTCCGGGCCTGGCCTCAACCGCGGTACTGCGCTTGGACATGAGTGCGTTAATCAAGGTGGATTTTCCTGTATTGGGTACACCCCCGACTAAAATGCGTAAAGCACGTGCTTTTCTGCCTTTGCTCTGGGCACGTTTAAGATAAGGCCGATGATAACTTTGCAGTTCTTGACGCAACCTGGCTAGATCAGCAGCCGAATTAAGGCAAAGAGCCAGAACGCGAAGTTTCTCTTTGTCCGTGAAATATTCAAGCCATGCCTCAGTGACCGCCGGATCGGCCAGGTCTGCATGAGACAATATCAATAAATGTTCTTTATTTTGAGCTAATTCGTTTAGCAGAGGGTTTCTGCTGCTAATGGGAATGCGGGCGTCAGCAACTTCTGCCAGCAAGTCTACCCGGCTTAGTTGCTCCTTTAACTGCCTGGTAGATCGCGCCATGTGACCCGGATACCATTGGATATTTCTCTCATTATTGGCAGCCATTTTTACCTCCTTTAGAAGAAAAAGGACGGTCACGACCGTCCTTTTTTACTAGTTTCATCAAGGCAAATTTGCTCAGTTGAATTAATCAATTGTTGCATTTAATCATCTTTTTTGCTGACAAGGCGTTCCTTGACGCGTGTGCGTTTACCGATACGGTCGCGCAAGTAATACAACTTGGCCCGACGTACCTTGCCTTTGCGCAGTACTTCTACTTCAGCGATCTTTGGTGAATGTAGCGGAAATACCCTTTCTACACCGACACCATACGATACACGACGAACCGTAATGGTCTCGCTCAGTCCTGTACCCTTACGGGCAATAACTGTTCCCTCAAAGATCTGGATGCGCTCACGAGCGCCT
>CAZVVR010000284.1:0-1333 GCA_964630605.1 uncultured Mageeibacillus sp.
GCGGATTTTATTATTCAGCTGCACCACCGACATAGGCTCAATAAAAACTGTGTTTCCCGAAGCAGAGGTATCATGAATCAGGCCGGGAACAGCAGAACGCTGCTCGCTTTTAACCGGCACAACGTAGCGGTCACCTCGAACAGTAATCAAAGCTTCCTGTAAAACAGAACTGTGCTTGCGCAGAATCTTGTCCAGTTCTGATCTGATACTTGCCTGCGCTTCTCTGATGCGCCTCCGGATCGACATCAGTTCCGGACTGGCGCGGTCAAAAATTTCATCTTCACCGGCAACTGAGTTTTCTATGTCCTGCTGAAGATCCCGGCAGAGGGTCAATGATTCAATCCGGTGATAAATAGCATTGTAGGGAAAATTTTCTTTATCAGCAGCTTTTTTAGCAGCTGTCCAGACTTCAGGTATGGCTTGGCGCATACGCACGACCGACCGTAAAAGAGCTGCAATTTTCAGTAAATCACGTCCGCTGAGCACGGCTCCGTTACTGGCACGACTAATCTGGGAATGAACATCTTGAATACCACCAAAAGGCAAACCACCATATTCCAACAAGCGTTTTACCGCATCGTCGGTTTCCTGCAAGCGAAATTCCGCGTCTTTTTTGTTTTCAGCCGGTAGCAGTTGTTCGCATAATTTGCGTCCGGTAGCAGTATCAGCTTGCTGGGACAATAAACGGATAATGCTGGGAAACTCTAATTTCCTCAAACTTCCAGTTATCATACGGCAGCTTTTTTCCTATTCTTTATGTTATCGATATTTTTTCTGGCGTAATTTAAAGTAGCAATTACTGATAAAACAACACCGGGAATAAAGATTACATGACGTAACCAACCAGGTTCATCCGGAACAAAAAAGAGTAAGGTAAAGCCTATTACGTAGAAAACCGTGGCCAGTTTCCCAAACACATCTGAATAGACAACTACTTCGTAGTTTTTTAACAAAAGATAACCGCCCAAAATCATTAATGCTTCACGACACACGATAAATGTAGGCACCCAAACCGGCAGACGCCCGATCGCTGCCAAAGTAACAGCCACAGCTATTTGGAACAGCTTGTCAACCACCGGGTCGAAAAGTTTACCAAAGTCAGTTATTTGATTGAAAGTACGGGCAATATATCCATCCAGCATGTCAGTAAGCCATATGGACAAAAAGAAGATAAATGATGTTGTTTTATATTTAGGCCAGTAACTCAGCAATATCACCAGGGGTACTATCGCAAGCAAGCGCACGAGTGTGAGAATATTCGGCACATTTGCCACAAACTTGAGTTTTTCTTTTTCTTTGTTTTCAGACATATCTTTCCTGTTTGTTTTTTATT
>CAZVVR010000285.1:0-1320 GCA_964630605.1 uncultured Mageeibacillus sp.
TACTATGTCTATGGTATTCAGGTATGGGTAAGCTGCTATTAGGTTGTCGATGATGTCACAAAACCTGGACCTGCGTTCCAAAAAGCGTTTTTCATTACCGAGATAGCTTTCTTCCTGAATCTTTGCTTGCTGTTGACGCTGTTGCATCTGCGACTTGGCCTCGTGCAGCGCATTCTGCTTTTCCTCTAAAATCAGAGACTGCTCTTCTAATTCATCGATTGCCGCGTTCACTTCTGTCAAGTCATTCGCAGCTTCATTCAGTTTATTTTTAAGTGCGAGTTGTTCTGATGCGGCTTTTTGACGGTCAGAATATATTTTTTTGGCTCTGCTGTGGAAATAATAACCCAGGGCGGAAATCAGCACAAAGCTGAACGCAGCGGGGTGCCACATTATTCCTGCCGGCAAAGCCGAAGCAAATCCTAAAACAAGCAAAACCAAGCCCAGAACTTTAAGCTTTTTTTCAGTTTCTTGTGTCTGCGGCACAGCAGTGACTTCAGCTTGTTCCTGTATTACCTCTTTGTTCAACTCTATTTGTTGCTGACGGGCGTAAGCGCTTCGTAATTCTTTATCGCAAACTTGTTTTTGGGTGCGCAGCTGTTGGCTTTTTTCATTGAAATTCGGTTGCTCTCTGGGTACGGAATATTCTGTCGAATCTGCTTTAAATGCTAAATTGAGCTCATGCATCATTGCACCACGCTCAATTTCCAGATTTCTGCTGATACTCTCCAGCGTCGAGCTTTCCACCTGTAATTGCTTAATTTCCCGGTCTAAAGCAATGAAGTCTTCGCCTACCGGTGCCGGTTCCAAAGCTTCAACTTGCTTTAATTGTTTTTCAAACTGTTCCAACTGACCTTTAATTGCCTGCTCCTTGGCTACAGCTTGTTCTAAATCCTGCAGCTGGATCATATATTCTGTCTTGCTCAATTTGCGCTCGCCGGACCTAACACGCTCCGCCAAATGGATAACTTCAGCTTCCAGGGCTTGTAATTCAAGCAGCTCTTCCGCTTCACGCGTTTCCCTGGCGCGGGCCTCAGCCAGTTGTTCCCGCAGTTGAAAGCGCTCAGATTCCAGATTAGGAATAACAGCATTTTGGCGTCTTGTACTAGTCAACGCAAGCAGAGCCTCGCTCAGCCTTTCTGTTACAGCAGCAGAGGAAATATCTGAAGCTCCGGAGGTACCCAGACTAGCCAGCTGGTGCAATAATTCACCTTTTTTATCATCTTTAACGTTTAAAGCCAGAGACATTTGCTGCACATAAACCGATTGGCTAAAAGAATGTTCGCCCAGGCCAAAAATCCTCTTACCCAGAGTTTGTTCTGA
>CAZVVR010000286.1:0-1315 GCA_964630605.1 uncultured Mageeibacillus sp.
AAACGCCCTAATTCATATTTGTTTCGCAGTGATCCCAGTGACGTGGCCCGAGTGGAGGATCGAACCTTTATCTCTTCTGAAAAAGAAGAAGACGCCGGCCCCACTAACAATTGGATTGATCCCCGCAAGCTTAAACCCAAAATGCTTGATCTTTACCGAGGGGCTATGAAAGGGCGGGTCATGTATGTCATTCCCTTTTGTATGGGCCCTCTGGATTCGCCATTTTCCAAGCTGGCCGTTGAAATTACTGACAGCCCTTATGTTGTGACTAACATGCGCATAATGACGCGAATGGGCAGCGAAGTGTTGAAGCGTTTAGATGGGGATGCCGATTTTATACCCTGTCTGCACTCTGTGGGCGCTCCTCTGGAAAAAGGAGAGAAAGATGTGCCCTGGCCCTGTGCCCCTATGGAAGAAAAATACATAAGTCATTTTCCTGAAACCTGTGAAATCTGGTCTTACGGCTCAGGCTATGGCGGCAATGCCCTGTTGGGAAAGAAATGCCTGGCACTGAGGATAGCTTCAGTACTGGCTCGCGATGAGGGTTGGTTGGCTGAACATATGCTTATACTTAAGCTGACATCGCCCAAAGGTAAAATTTACCACATTTGCGGTGCTTTTCCCTCCGCCTGCGGTAAAACCAATTTGGCTATGCTTGTACCAACACTTCCCGGCTGGAAAGTAGAAACCGTCGGCGATGATATTGCCTGGATGCGTTTCGGTTCCGATGGCAGACTATATGCGATAAATCCCGAAGCCGGCTTTTTTGGTGTAGCTCCAGGAACCAGCTGGGATTCAAATCCTGCAGCAATGTCAACTGTAGAAAAAAACACAATATTTACTAATGTAGCTTTAACCGATGACGACGACGTATATTGGGAAGGAATAGGTTATGATGCTCCGGATCACTTAATAGACTGGCACGGCAATGACTGGACCCCAGACTCCGAAACCAAAGCAGCGCACCCAAATGCACGCTTTACTGCGCCGGCGGCACAGGCGCCTACTATTTCAGATGACTGGGAAGACCCCAGAGGTGTACCGATTGATGCTATTTTGGTGGGCGGTCGCAGAGCGGGAACAGTGCCTTTGGTCTATGAAAGCTTTGACTGGCAGCACGGAGTTTTTCTGGGTGCCACTATGGGTTCAGAGATTACCGCAGCTATCATTTCAGATAAAGTTGGTCAGGTACGGCGCGATCCATTCGCTATGTTGCCTTTTATCGGTTATCACGTCGGCGATTACTTACAACACTGGCTCAGTATTGGCAAGTCCACAGACAAAAACAAACTTCCTAAGATTTTTTCTGTCAACT
>CAZVVR010000287.1:0-1303 GCA_964630605.1 uncultured Mageeibacillus sp.
TCCGGCTTACTATATCGTTGTCGCCGGTTAATATTTTCACATCCAGGCCATTTTTATAAAGCGCCTTTATGGCAGAAACCGCAGATTCCTTGGCCGGATCTAAAAAGCACATAAAGCCGATCAACGTCATTTCAGATTCATCTTTTATTCCAAACTTAGTTTCGTCCGGAACATTTATTTTTTTAGATACACCTAAAACTCTCATTCCCTCAGCATTAAATCCGTAAACCATGTCCAGAATTTCTTGTCTTTTTTCAGCTGTCAGAGGTATTATATCGCCCTCTATTTGGACTTTATCGGATATAGAAAGCATTTCCTCTATAGCGCCTTTGCTGATCAAGCTTCTTGTACCTTGATCATCAATAACCACGACCGACATTCTTCTTCTTTTAAAGTCGAAAGGAATCTCATCAATTTTTGTATACATCTTAACCTGGTCTTGGATTCCAGTTTCGTCACCTCTTTTAATGACAGCCAGATCAAGAAGGTTTTTAAGCCCGGTTTGATGAAAACTATTTAAATAACCGTGCAACAAAACATTTTCATCTTCATTTCCGGTTATATTTAAATAAGCTTCCAGTATTATTTTGTCTTCTGTCAGGGTACCGGTTTTGTCGGTGCAGAGAATATCCATGGCCCCAAAATTTTGGATAGAATTGAGTCTTTTAACCACAATTTTCTTTTTGGAAAGCGAGTTGGCACCTTTGGCTAAATTTGTGGACACAATGGTGGGAAGCATTTCCGGAGTCAGGCCTACAGCTATAGAGATAGCAAATATCAAAGCACTTAGCCAGTCGCCCTTGGTAAGTCCGTTAATCAAAAATACTATAGGAACCATTACAAACATGAATTTCATCAGAAGAACGCTGACGCTTTTAACACCTTCTTCGAAACTAGTTTCCCCTACATCTTTAGAAATAGACTTGGCGATGCTGCCGAAATAAGAATTATTTCCTGTGCGAAGCACAACTCCCCGGGCTGAACCACTAACAACGATAGTTCCCATTAAAGCAATGTTATCCAGGTCGGCTACATTTTCATTGCTGCCTGAGTTTTTGTCATAAGTGAATTTCTCTACCGGTTCAGATTCACCGGTTAATGAGGATTGGCTGATAAAAAGGTCAGTTGCCGCTATAATGCGCATATCTGCAGGTATTAGGTCACCGGCAGCCAAATAGATGACATCACCCGGGACTACATATTTCATGTTTATTTCTTCAGGTTTTTTCCCTTTTCTTTTTATAGCTGTATTGGAGCTTTTCTGTACTGTATCAGCATGCTTTTCTTTCTCAACAAATCTTTT
>CAZVVR010000288.1:0-1295 GCA_964630605.1 uncultured Mageeibacillus sp.
TGGTACTCTGTCAATAAAAAGTACAATCTAAACTCGTGTAAATTCTCTATGCGACATTATTCTGCAGTTCATTTAGTTTTTGATAATAGACTTCTTCAAATTGCATCGGTGACATATAGTCACAGTGACTGTGGCTCCTGACGGTATTATAGAAAGCTTCGATGTACTCAAAAACCAGAGACCTTGCATGTTTGTAAGAGTTGATTGTGAAGCGATAGAGCCATTCTCTTTTCAATAAGGCGTGGAATGATTCAATACAGGCGTTTTGCCATGGACTTGCTTTCTGAGAATAACTTGCCTTTATTTTCTTGAGTGCTTTCTGGTAGGCTGCGCTCACATACTGCGACCCTCTATCACTATGGATCATAAGCGGTTGCGCTCCTCTTCGCTTTGCTTTAGCTGCCTCGATGCATTCTACAACCCACCGCGCTTCTAAGGTGGCTGAGAGGCGCCAGGAAATGATACGACGAGAGAAGAGGTCCATAACACTGGTAAGATAGCAGAAGCCCTGGTCAGTTGAAATATAGGTAATATCAGAGCACCAGATGGTGTTGGGCTCTTCAGGATTGTATTGTTCTTGCAAAAGATTCTTGAGGCGAAGGTCAAAATCAGGATGAGTGGTTGTTACGGTATAAGGCTTAATATAACAGGCTTTAATGTCCATTTCTCGCATGTAGTTGCCGACCGTCTTTTCGGCAATTGAATACCCCTTCTTTAAGAGCTCCTGACGGATCTTGGGAGCTCCATAGATTCCTTTTGACTCGCGATGGATTTCTTTTATTCTTTGTTTGATCATTTCTTTTTTACTTGGTTTTTCTACAGGATCTTCTAGCTTTTGCTTGTATCGATAATAACCGCTCCGAGACAACTCCAGGTAGCGAAGGACCCCGGAAATATCTACTGATTTTCTCTCATCTTGATGCATTAGTTCAGCCTGATAGACGGTAGAAAAGAGGGCTGTCTTGCTTAGACGATGATTTTGATTGTTTTTTTTAATATCTCCAGAGCATCCTGAGCATTGCGCAGTTCTCGTTTCAAACGGGCGATCTCTTTGGCCTCATCGGATTCATAGTTTCCCTGACCCCGATGAATCTCTTTGCCTGCTCTGGCCTTTGCTAGCCAGGTATGAAGAGTATTCGCGTTAATACCCAACTGTTCTGCGCATTTACTAATGCTCAGTTCCGGATGGCAACTTACATAGTACACCGCATCTTCTTTAAATTCTTTGCTATAACTCTTGGCCATTTGTTAATTTCTCCTTCTATCTATTCTACAGAGAAATCCACGAGTTTCAC
>CAZVVR010000289.1:0-1274 GCA_964630605.1 uncultured Mageeibacillus sp.
GTTGAAAACCCATTATTACGGAGGCATAAAAAAATATCACTGGGTAGCCCAGCCTTTGGCTTTGCATGGCGTCATGATCAAAAAAGGCGGCAAAAAAGTAGAAATCTGTATTGGCGAAGATGAATCGGACCCTGTTTTGTATATAACTGATTTGCTACCTCACTTGGCCAGTGATCAGATGAAAAAAGATGCCTCCAAAGTGGTTGAAGGAGAAGAGCTAAACGTCCTGGTTGGAGGTATACCTTATCCTGATGAAGAAGTTGAAAATCGGGTAAAACTTGCAGTTTTAAATCTTCTCTATGAAAAGTATAACGTTACAGAGCGAGAGTTTATTACGGCAGAACTGGAGGTAGTACCGGCTAACAAGGCCAGAGATGTTGGTTTGGATCGCTCTTTCATTGGAGCTTACGGGCAAGACGACAGAGTCTGCGCTTACACGTCACTGAGGGCCCTGGTTGATCTTAAAAGCGTCCCCAAACGCAGTGCGGTAGTACTTATGTATGATAAAGAAGAAACAGGATCAGGCGGCAATACAGGGGCTTCATCCTTTTTGTATCCCTATTACCAGCAACAGATTGTACGGCTGATGCTGGGTCACGAACCTACATCACTGGAATTGTCACATAATATGGTCAACAGTACAATGCTTTCTTCCGACGTCACTAACGCTTTTGATCCGACCTTCGCATCAGTGTCGGAGCCACAGAACAGTTGTTACGCTGGTCGCGGACTTGCTCTGAACAAATACACAGGGGCGCGCGGTAAAGGCGGAACTTCAGATGCGTCAGCAGAGTATTTTGACGAAGTGGTACGACTGTTGGAGGACAATGACATTCAGTGGCAGACCGGAGAGCTGGGTAAGGTCGACCAGGGCGGTGGTGGCACTGTAGCAGTTTACCAGGCTGAATTAGGACTCGAAGTCATTGATTGCGGTGTGCCTTTACTTTCTATGCATTCCTGCTTTGAGGTTTCCAGCAAAGTCGATGTCTACGAAACTTATCGTGGGTATTGTGCCTTTTTTGAGCATATGCGCAAAGACAGAACATAGTATTTAAAAAGAATAGTCAAAACTAAATGTTAAAGGGGTTGTCCCAGAGAGGCACCCCTTTTTTTATTTTTAAAAAATATTTAATTTATACAGTTATGGAGCTTGCCGCTCCGGTAATTTTTATTTTTCGAAATCACTTAAATCTATTTCAGGCCACCTTGACAGAAAAGTATTCAACTGAGCTGATATGCGTTTTACTCCTACGGGTTCCCGTGCCTCAATGTTC
>CAZVVR010000290.1:0-1260 GCA_964630605.1 uncultured Mageeibacillus sp.
TGAAGGATTCGTAATTAAGTAAAAAACAGAATAAAATATTACTTTAAACAAGAAAAGGGTGAGCGCCAAAAGCGTTCACCCTTTTTTAAAAATATCTTATTTAATGTTCTGATTTTGCCCTTGCCGGAATACTGAACGGTTAGAAAAAGGGAGCAAATACCATCGAAACAATTGTCATTAATTTAATAAGAATATTGATAGAAGGACCCGAGGTGTCTTTGAAAGGATCACCCACGGTGTCACCCACAACAGCGGCACGATGCGCTTCGCTTCCCGGACCGCCGACATGACCTTCTTCAATGTATTTTTTCGCGTTGTCCCAGGCTCCGCCTGAGTTAGACAAGGTAATAGCGAGCACAACACCTGTTACAAGAGCGCCGGCGAGCATGCCACCCAAGGCAGCAGGACCCAGAATAATGCCCATGATGATTGGACCTAAAACCGCCAGCACACCGGGAAGAATCATTTCGCGCAGAGCAGCATTGGTGCTGATCTCGATACAACGGTTATAATCCGGCAGTACTGTTCCGGCAATAATGCCGGGTTCATTTCTAAACTGTCTTCTTACTTCCTCTATCATCTGGAAGGCTGCTTTCCCGACAGAATTCATTGTCAGTGCGGAAAAGAGGAAGGGGAAAGCGCCGCCGATAAACAAGCCTATAATCGTATTTGGATTTAATAAATCTATGGCAGTCAATCCTGATATCTGGGCATAGGATACAAATAAAGCCAGAGCCGTTAAAGCTGCAGACCCGATAGCAAATCCTTTGCCGATGGCTGCTGTTGTATTGCCGACACTATCCAGTTTGTCGGTAATTTCACGAACTTCATGAGGCAGGTCAGACATCTGTGCAATGCCTCCGGCATTGTCCGCTATTGGCCCGTAAGCATCAACTGATATGGTCATTCCTACTGTTGATAGCATGCCGACTGCTGCCAAAGCTACTCCGTAAAGTCCAACTGATCTATAAGCTGCATAGGTAGCACCCGCGATCAGCATAATTGGAACAAAGGAAGATCCCATTCCCAAAGAAAATCCTTCGATAATATTGGTAGCAGATCCCGTTTTACATGCTTTGGCCAAATTTTTAACCGGTTTGTAATCAGCGGATGTAAAATATTCAGTTGATGTGCCGATAAGAACACCGGCAACCAAGCCTGAAGTGACTGCGATAAAATGCTGGTAAGTATTAAAAAGCCAATAACTAAGTCCCAGGGCGGCCAACATAGTCAGCAGACTGCTGATATAAGTGCCTGCGT
>CAZVVR010000291.1:0-1254 GCA_964630605.1 uncultured Mageeibacillus sp.
GGGCTGGATTATTATACTCGCACGGTTTTTGAGTATGTATCTACACATGTGGGAAGTCAGGGATCCATCTGCGGTGGCGGTCGCTATGACGAACTGGTAGAAATTTTGGGTGGAAAAGCTACCCCGGCGGTTGGTTTTGCGATGGGAATAGAGCGTTTGCTTCTGGAAATGGAAGCTCAGAAAGTGGAACTGACTGTTGCAGAACCAACAGATCTCTTTATAATTTCTTTCCCTGACACAGCCGTTTCCGCACTGGCTCTGACACAAAAACTAATTCGTTCGGGGCTGATTGTACAAACAGATGTAATGGAACGCTCGATGAGGGCACAGATGAAACAAGCTGATCGCAGCGGTGCCTTGCATATGGTAGTTTTCGGCAGTGAAGAGCTGACGACAAGGCAGTTTTCAATCAAAAAGCTGTCCGATGGTACAGAAGAAACTGTATCTGCAGATTGCCTGGCCGACTATTTGATAAAAGCCAGACAGAATAATTAATTAAGGTTTTTATCATTATATCAATAGTAGAATTAAATAAGATTTTATTTTAGGAGAATTATTGTGAGTGAATCGATGGGGAACTGGCGGCGGGATTGCCGCTGCGGGGAAGTAAACGAAAATCTTGTGGATGAAGAACTGACTCTTATGGGTTGGTGCCATAAACAGCGAGATTTAGGTGGCTTAATTTTTATCACTTTACGCGATATCTCGGGCGAAGTGCAGATTGTTGTTGATGACGATTCTCCCGCTGAGGCCAGAGAAAAAGCGGCAACGGTCAGAGGAGAGTATGTCCTTGGTTGCCGCGGTGTTTTGCGCTGGCGGCAGGACGAAAACAAAGATATGAAGACAGGTGCTTTTGAGCTGCATGTCTCTGAACTGCGTGTTTTCTCTAAAGCCAAGACTCCGCCTTTTTATATTGAAGAAAATATTGATGTAAAAGAATCTCTGCGCCTGGAAAATCGCTATCTGGATTTGCGCCGGCCGGATATGCAGCGCAAGTTGGCAGCCCGTCATCGCATCAGCAAGATCGTGCGTGACTTTTTTGACAGTGAAGGTTTCCTTGATATTGAAACTCCGACCCTGATTAAGAGTACACCGGAGGGCGCACGCGACTATCTGGTGCCGTCACGCGTTTATCCTGGCAAGTTTTTTGCTTTGCCGCAATCACCACAGATCTTCAAACAGCTGCTCATGCTTGGCGGATATGATAAATATATGCAGATCGCGCGCTGTTACCGGGATGAAGATCTGAGAGCA
>CAZVVR010000292.1:0-1253 GCA_964630605.1 uncultured Mageeibacillus sp.
CATAAAGCAAGTTGCCGTCCTTGTTTATGGAGGGCAGCGATACAACAAAAGGGGATCCTCTACTGTAGCCGGCAGCATTCTCTTTTTGCACCAACAGATAAAGACCGTCCGCCAGTCCTGAAAAGTAAATCCTGCCTTTTTCGGATCTTTGGCTATCGGCGGCTGCCAGGTTCTGTTCCACAGCATAAACTGCCAACTCGCCGGCTAAAATTTTTTCCGGCACAGGGTCAAGCTCAAGCCCGCAATTTTCGAAAGCAGCTGTGTAAACGAAAGCATTATCGCCGGCAGCAGAGGCCGGTTCTGCCACTGCATAGAGCCTGAAGTCAACTTTGTTTATAGAAGATTCGTCAAGCGGGCTCTGCAAAATAATAGAAATAGAGCCTTTGCCTGCAGAGCCGGACCTGTCTTCGCCGGCAAAGAGAAAAGCTCTGGTGCCAAGCAAAATTGACAATATGCAGATGCTAAATATTTTTAAACTTTTTTTTCCCGTAAACATTATACGATTCCTTTCAAGTTTTTTAGTGGCGTTTTTTGTCTTTTCGCAAAAGAACCACCAGGATTACCAGCAGTCCCGCCGCTAAAATCAGGGAAAGCAATACCAGGGGATCCGCTCGATATCCGGACACCAGAGCTGCGTTTCTAGGTTTATAAGTTTCGGCTTCGATTCTGCGGCCGCGCACCAACAGCCTATGGGTATTAATACCGTAAGGCGTGCAAGTGAAAAGCGTGCAATAATCCTTTCCCTCATATATCCGGAGCAAGTCCAAATCGTCGGCTTCCACTGTGATAATCTGGTTAACCTGATAGCTGAGCTTGCGGTCCAAAACTGTAATCTGAAAAATATCTCCGATTTCCAACTGATTTAGATCGGAAAAAAGCCGGGCGCTGGGCAGTCCGCGATGGGCAGTTAGGACGGCATGAGTTCCGGCCCCGCCTACCGGCAGGCTTGAGCCCTGCAGGTGGCCGGCTCCCCGGCTCAAAGTCGCATCCGCACTGCCGTGGTAAACAGGTAAATCAACATCGATCTTTTCTATGCTGATGCGGGCCATGACATTGGTGTTTTCCAAACAGAGTAAGCGGTCGTAGCCCTCTAGCTGATCAAAATCGCTGAATGGAAAAGACAGAAGCTGCAGCTTTCGGTTATAAGCATCAGCTTCTGCAAAAATCCGCGTACACTCCTCTGATTTTGTTTTTGCCAGGGCGGCGCCATAGGCTGTAATCGCCTGCGACTGAGTTTTTGAATTCACATAATT
>CAZVVR010000293.1:0-1252 GCA_964630605.1 uncultured Mageeibacillus sp.
CTCTTGCGGGTAGTGGTGCTCTTGCATGAGGAGGCGCAGATCCTGTTCGCTGCCGGCGGCAAAAAGTCGATCCAGCCCGCCTTTTCCGAAAAGATTAACTTCCAGGCTGCGAGTCCTGCCGGCTGCATAGCCCCAGGAACCAACCTTTTTATCTTTAACCGGCGGCAGAATTAATGTATCTGCTGCAAGCTCATTCATCAGTTTCTCCCTCATTTTGGGCCGCTTCTATCTGCTTTTGTGCCAGTTGCGTCAAACGCGGCATATAATTATGAATGATAAGATCATAGGTTAAGTTTTCCTCGATATTGCCCCGGACGACAATAATTCCGCCACGCATTTTGCCCGGTTCATCAGACACGGTAAACTTATCTGGTGGCAGCTGGCTCAACAATGCCTCAGCCAGTTCTTGATCCCGCTCCGATAAAATAATTTCACCTGAGTCTATGTTATGAGATTTAATCCAGCTGAGATACCGTTCAACCCGTTTTTGAGCTGAAGCCTGTGCCAGTTGTTCCACAGCAAGGTTTATAGAGCTGCGCACATCGTCCTGGCTTGCTGCCAGATCGCGTTTTCGCCGCTCAGAAGATGCGAGACTTTTAGCTCGCTTAATCAAAGCTTCAGCGTCTTCCTCCGCCCTTTTTATGGATTCTTCCAATACACGCTCACGCATGCTCTCGGAACTTTCCTGCTGTTCGCGCACAAAATCTTCTGTCTCGGTTTCTATGCGGCTGACTTCAGCTTTGGCATCTTCGAGGATCTTATCTGTGATTCTCTCGATTCCTTCCACGTAAGTGCTCCTTAATAGTAAAGGCTCAATTATACTTGAACGCTAAATACGGCCAGAATGGTAGCAAGCAGTGCCAGAATGGCATAAGTCTCAACCATAACTGCCAACACAATGGCTTTACCGGATTCTTCCGGACGCTTGGATACAAGTGCTATACCCGCTTCAGATACCCGACCCTGATAAATCGCTGATAAATAACCAACAATTACGATCGGCAAAGCTGCGATCAGGAAACTCAAACCTGCCTGCCAGCTAAGATCCGTAGTACCGCCCAACAGTCCAGACTGACTCATAATCATAAACCAGCCCAACAGACCGTAAATACCCTGGGTACCGGGCAAAGCCTGCATAATCAATACTCTACCAAACTTGGAAGGATCTTCGGCCAACACGCCTGTTGCAGCTTCACCTGCGGCTCCAACGCCTCTTGCTGAGCCTATACCCGGCATCAAGGCGGCAAGTGAT
>CAZVVR010000294.1:0-1237 GCA_964630605.1 uncultured Mageeibacillus sp.
CTAAAGTTTCATGCAAACATCCCAGGCGCGCCAGATAACTGTGCGCAAGTTGCCAACCTCATAAGCGTCACCGACCAGATGGACATTCCTGGAGGATTTCACCAGAGGTGTTGAATCATAACCGATAGACATGATGACGGAGTCACAGTCTATATCAAAGATCTTGCCTTCACTGTCTTTTACAGTGACCGCATTTTCTTTGATTTCTTGCAGGGTTGTTTCAAGGTATACCGGCACTTGTTTAAAAGCGAGCATTTCTCGCAGGAAAGATGAGTTAGCCAGACAGACTCCTTTGACAGGTATCAGATCCACCTGCATTTCAACTATCTGGGGCTTTTTGCCTTTTAGTACCAGATCATAAGCAATTTCACATCCCGTTTGGCCGCCGCCAATTATTACAACATTCTCACCTACCTCCTGGCCTGATAGATAGTCTACAGATTCAATCGAATACTCAAGGCCCTTTATGGGTGGACGTTTTGCCTCCGCTCCTGTCGCAATAACCACTTCATCGGCGTTTAAGGATGAAATATCTTTAACTTCTGTATTCAATCTTACTTCGATAGGTCTTTCTTCAATCTGCCTCAGATACCACTGAATCAGATTTTTATCCTTGTTCTTAAACTCCGGAGCGGCTGCTGGAATGAATACCCCTCCCAGATGATCGGATTTTTCATAAATTGTCACGTTATGACCGCGATCGGAAAGCACCATAGCTGATTCCATACCGCCTATGCCGCCGCCAATAACTGCGATGTTTTTCTCCTTTTTTGCTTGTTCCAATTTGTATTTTTTCGATTGCATAGTTTGAGGATTAAGAGCACAGCGCGCCATTTTCATAGCATCTTCCAGATCTTGTATATTGGCAGTACCTTTGTATTTAGCCATAGTAAAACAGGCATTGTGACAGTCTATACAAGGCCTAATATCAGCTTCGCGATTCTCAATCATCTTGGTGACCCATTGAGGATCTGTCAGGAATTGTCTGGCTACTCCCATGGCATCTATTTCTCCATTGCGAATGGCCTCAGAACCTGCTTCGGGAGTCATTTTGCCGGCACATACTACGGGAATGTCAACAAAGTTTTTGATGTGACTGACATAAGGAAGGTTACAATTTTCCTTCATATATGAAGGAGGATGAGACCAATACCAGGCATCGTAGGTGCCGTTGTCGCAGTTGAGCATATCGTAGCCTGCATCTTGCAGAAACTTAGCGGCTTTTTCAGATTCTTCC
>CAZVVR010000295.1:0-1222 GCA_964630605.1 uncultured Mageeibacillus sp.
TTTTGGTTTACATTGCTTTGCTTACGGCTTAGGCTTCGAGCGCAGCGTTAAGTTTATTAATTAACTCATCGACATCCACACTGTGAACCATAGCAGCCTGCTCCAATGTCTCTGACTGAGAAGCAGGGCAGCCCAAACAGTGCATCCCTGCACCCATCAGAACAGGGGCCAAGCCGGGATCAACCTTCAGAATTTCGCTAATCATCATATCTTTCGTTATTTTTGCCATTATAAAACCCTTTCATTCCCCTTTAGGGAAAATTTTACTCGTTTGTATTTGAAGATTTCAAATAAATACCTCGAAACTTCTTCACTGGCCAGTATCAGCCAAAAGCAGATAAAACTGTGTTTCATTTATCACACTGTAGGATATATTAAACTAATATTGCGGAATTGTTAAACCGGCAGTTATCATCCCATTCCGTGAATGGTCCCGGGGTCAGATCCTGTGATCAAATCTCCATCATATTCAACAATACCTC
The DNA here is from genome assembly GCA_964630605.1 of uncultured Mageeibacillus sp. Taxonomy (GTDB): domain Bacteria; phylum Bacillota; class Clostridia; order Saccharofermentanales; family DTU023; genus DTU032. The sequence goes on from CAZVVR010000295.1 coordinate 483, forward strand.
CGGCGTTTATAACAACAGAATAGCCCAGCTCCTGCAGTTGTTTGACTGCCTGACCGGAGCGATTTCCTGTACGACAGTAAAGCAGAAGAACGGCCTCACGATCCGGAATTTCTTCTGAAATGCGGTCTGCAATTACTTCCGGAGGCATGAGAATTGCCCCGCTGATATGACCTGCTATGTACTCAGCTTCAGATCGTACGTCAATCAGGTAAGCATTTTCTCCCAGATGCCAGGCTATTCTCTCTGCCAGATTTGGATTAGTTGACACAGAAGCCTTTTCATCTATAAGCTCAACAGCTTTAGCATCTGCCTGAGGAGGATAACTTTCCCTGATCAGGCTACTTAAGCGTATTTTTGCCATACTGCCTACCGAAGTTTGTTCCAAATTATCCGGAAAATAGATTGTAAGCAAATCCTCATCTTGGCGAGACAAATTGTCCGTTGAAACTACTAAATAAGAATTTGAACTCAAACGTACAGCTTTGATCTCAAAGTCATCTGTGCCGCATGACGCCAGACTGAGACCCAGTAAAATGCACAGGACAATAATCAGATAATGTTTTGCACGCATATTGTTGTTCTCCCAATTGTATTTCAAAAAATTTGGAATGTTTAGTATACTATATTTGCAGTCGAGATATATGACCAGCGGCACAGTCCTTTAAATTAATCTCTGATTAATATAGAATATATAAAATAGTTTATTTCAGTCAGAAGATTATCAAAGAATAATGGTTCAA
>CAZVVR010000296.1:0-1219 GCA_964630605.1 uncultured Mageeibacillus sp.
AAAATACCGCTTATTTTTTTCCCTTTAAAGAACAAATCATTTACCCACTTGATTGCGACTTCAATCTCGAAAGTTTCCTCCAGCACTTTGGCGACAGCAACAGCCGCCATAGTTGTTAATAAAACCGGAGCTTCTTTTCGCTCCCAGGGGAAAGCCAGCGAAAAATAAAGACCACTGCCCGCTGGCGAATAAAAGGAGCGGCCGAATCGACCGCGCCCGGCCGTCTGGCCGGATGAGGCTATCAGATAGCTCTTGCCGTCAGCAAGATATTGCTTGGCCAGCGTATTTGTTGATGTCAGCTCATCAAAAACAAGTACCTCGATATCATTCCAATAGAGAGATAAGGCACTCTCGATACCGAATTGAGATAGTTTTTCTGTCTCCGCCGTCAGCTTGTAACCCCGATTTTTCACACCCTGAATCGAATATCCTTCTTTTCTTAAAGTGTCAACCGCTTTCCACACTGCTGAACGGCTAAGGCCAAGCTGATCAGATATTTGCTCACCCGAAAGACTGCCAACAGCCTCCCGGAGCATTTTTAGAACCTTAGTAGCTGTGCTGTATTTCCTATTCATACCATCAAATTATGAAAAAGAAAAAACAGATTGTCAACCCAATTTGCTCTACGATGAACAATCGAAATTAACGGAGAGCCAGTTGGCTCAAGCTGTATTTTTGTTGTATTCTGGACACATTAGAAAAGGTGCAGTTATGACTTTTCATCAACTCAACATATTTTGTCATATTGTAGAATTCGGCAGCGTCACCCGTGCGAGCAAGCATCTTGGGATACCCCAACCTGCTGCGTCGCGGGTTATCCGTTCGCTGGAAACAGAATTTGGACTTCCGTTATTCGACACCAGCGGCAGAGGAATGGTAGTCAACAAAAATGGCCGGTTATTATATGATTACGCAAAACAAATCCTGCAGCTGACCACCAAGCTTGATTCCACAATGCAGATAAAGAAGCAAGAACACGACACTACCATTTCTATCATTGTTGAAGCCGCTTCTTATCTTTTCCCTCACATTTGCACTGCTTTTAATTCCCGTCATGAAGACGCAATCTTCAAAGCATTACACCGTGAACCTTCGGGCAGCGATAAAACTGGAAGCTATCCGCTAAAACTTTATTCTTCACGTGAGCGCCCAACAGACCAAAATACTGTTGTTTTAGCTGAAGAAGAAATCTGTTTAGCTGTTCCGCGTGCAGGTCAGT
>CAZVVR010000297.1:0-1191 GCA_964630605.1 uncultured Mageeibacillus sp.
TACAGCCAATTTTAATAGCAATTATTGTGGCTTTGCTTTTTTCTTATAACCCGGAACAGTCCGGCTAAGTTTTTATATTTTTGCCATACAGGCTCTTATCGCCGGCAAATAAAGATTGAATTTCACTGTTTATTCATCTTCTTTTACAAAAAGCGACTTCAAGCGGCTAAAGAAATCACCCTCAATTTCCGGTTCAAACGTAGAACCGTTATTTTCATCAGGCTTGCTGATTCCTTCAGTCATCAGGACAAACTGTACATCGATAACATTAGAGTTTTTGTCGGACACAAAAGAGCGCGGCTCAAAGTCCGTATCAGTATATTCAGTGATGGCTTGCTCCAGCTGTTCCATGAAATCATCCTGCAGGTTGGCAGTTGCATCCCTGAGTTCAAAGACGCCTTCTGCGTACTGACCAAAACCGTTAGCAAATTCATCGAGACCTTCGTTTCGGAATTCGCTTAAGCCATTATCCAGTGAGGATACGCCTCCGACATACGAATCTACGCCCTGCTTATATTCAGCTACTCCGGCTGAGAATCCGCTCAAACCTCCGGTCAGAGATGCCGATTCATTGTTTAGCTGCTTGAGTCCGGCCTGTAGTTGATTTGCCCCTGCGATCAGGCCTGGTTGCTGGCTAGTGCCGTCAAAAACCGGCAGCAGCTGCGAAACACCCTGAGTATACTCGCTTAAACCTGTATCGAATTTTTCATATTCACTGACTAATGTATTCAGTCCTGTTTCGAGGTCAGAGAGTCCGGCCAGTAATTCAGGCAGATTTCCTTCCATGGCAGCCAGCTCTTTAAGCTGATTTACCAGAAAAACCAGTCCGTTGTGAATGTCCCCGTAATTTTCAGCAAGCTTGCCCAAGCCGCCGGCTAAGGGCAGCAACTGCTCCATACCGGCTACCAGAGCGGGAACTCCCAGCTCAACATTATTCAACTTAGCAAGTGCTCCCTGTAACATCAGCACCGCAGGTCTATACCCTGCAGCCATGGAGGAGATTCCTACCAGTTCAGCTAAAACAGCGGATGCTTTATCATCATTCGTTATTTCAAATCCATTAATTTCTAAGTAATTTTTCCATTCTTTGTAATTAGGAGCCTGATATTCCTGCCCAGGCACTTCAAACTGTGCTGCTTCTGCTCCCAGATTTGCCAAATTATTTTTTAGCGACTCCATTCCCTGATAAAG
>CAZVVR010000298.1:0-1190 GCA_964630605.1 uncultured Mageeibacillus sp.
ACACTCTGACACCATATAATATGCGGGCTTTTGCCGGAACAAAAACACGATTTTCGCCACAAACAGAGAAACCTTTAAGTTCAGTTTCACCTGCTGGTAAACGCAAACCGCCGCCTTGTATGGCGGTAGAAGTGAAAGTTATCATCCATTTATTGCCAACCTGCTCTAGGGCAACCGGTTCGGGAGCAGATGCAGAAACACCTTCTTCGCCGCATAATCCACGGGCTATCAACGACAGACGTGCTCCGAGCTGCAACTTGGCCCAGGGTGTCAGAGCAAGGCAGACTGTTTCGTCTTTTTCATAATCAAGAGGCAAATCGTATTGTGTCACCAGCCCGCAGGAAACTCCCAGTAAGTGATGGCAACTGGTCAGCATTTCATTGAAAACAGCCAGACCGTAAGGACCTATATTGCGATAAAGGTATGATTGAAGATGGGCATAAAGAAAGTGAATTGTCTCGTCCGCAGGAACAAACAAATCTTGAAAAATATTTATTAACTCCTTGAGGGCTCTTTCGTAATAGTCAGGACTGTCGACGTCACTTTCGCCCTGCAACCATAAAACGCCTCTCAGGGCCAGGCCTACCAGTGGAGACAATTTATGATTGAACATGGCACCGGGCTGGTTTTTAGGGTCAAAAACTTTAAGCAGAGGAACAGTGCGCTTATGCACCATTGTTCTTCTGATCTGAGGCCGGGGAATTATTTTGGGGCTTGGATCCGTAGAATCGGGTTGACGCCCATCAAGTAATGCAGCTGTCTGTGGCCGTGCACTGCGTCGTCTGGCAAAGGAAATATCATATTCATCTTCTTTGCGGCTACGCTCTACAGATTCCTGGTTCCAGTTATCGTCATCCCGATAAAGCTTTAACTCACGCACATGGCTCTTCAAGATAGGATCTTTTTCCAGGACTTCGCGTGGCAGCCAGGAGTGAATATGCGTTCCCGAACAAGCAGCATTAATGATCCCGATCGGCAGATTAATGGCCTGGGACATATGCCAGGCAAAGGAAAAGCCTACGGCTGAAACATCTTTGACCAGATGGACCTGATCTCCGCGCAACCAAAAAGCATTTGCTGCTTCTCCCAGCGGATGCCGGCTGTATTGGGGCGTCTCTTCACTGAGCCCATTTTCATTCATCTGAAAAAATCGTATATTCTCTAGATTTATAGCCTTATCCAATAACTGT
>CAZVVR010000299.1:0-1186 GCA_964630605.1 uncultured Mageeibacillus sp.
TTGCGACCGCTGAGATCGGGGATCCGTGTAGCGGTAAAGGCAACAAAATTATAAGATTCATTGTCTCGATATAAGTGTTGAAGTTGTGGAAGTCCCTTCCCGCTCCGGCGATGATAATTATGTTTTGTTTTCTCACTTTCTCTCTTTTAACCAGTGTTCGTATTATTGGATCTCAAACACAGTCAGAGAATTAGTTTTCTCTATGCATATTTATAACATAAATTATATAAATACGCTGCACAACTTTAAGTAGAATTAGGACTGAACTGTTGATTAAATCGTCTAGCGGATATAATCAATCTTGTTGAAAGTTTCCAATAATACTTCTTTAACAAGGCTTTTGCCTGTAAAAATCAGATTCAAAGCAGAAAGAGTGGTATATTTGGCAAAACATCTGCTTGTTGATACACTGGTTGGCAATATTATTCATATAAACGTATTTTATAAGCATTTATACAAAATGTGCATTTAAAGTAAATATCATAATTGCAAGGGAAAACACATGGCTGTTGAAAAAGTAAGAAAATATTTTAGTCAATTTGGATTGGCTGATAAAATTTTGGAATTTGATGCCTCCAGCGAGACGGTGGAACTGGCAGCTGAGGCTATTGCCTGCGAAGAAAAACAGATTGCCAAGTCTATGTCTTTCCTTATGGATGATAAAGCAATTCTGGTTGTGACATCGGGTGACGCAGGAATTTCCAATCCGAAATTTAAAAAACAATTTAAAATGAAAGCCAAGATGATTTCACCTGTAGAGGTAAAGGATTTTATTGGACATGATATTGGAGGCGTATGCCCATTTGAAATAAATGAAGGTGTTGATGTCTACCTGGATGTTTCATTAAAGAGATTCGAAACGGTTTTTCCTGCTGCCGGAAGTGGCAACAGCGTGATTGAGCTTTCCATAGATGAATTGGAAGAGCATTCCGGGACAAAAGGCTGGATTGATGTCTGCAAGGACTGGGAGTAATTGAGTGAGAAATAAAAAAATGAATCCACGATTTACTGCTTGTTAGAAATGCGATTCAGAATATTCCTGTGGGAATTCTGGCGGAGAACAAAAATACCGCTACATGACTCTGTCAGGTAACGGTATCCAATTTGGTAGCGGAGGCAGGATTCGAACCTGCGACCTCCGGATTATGAGCCCGACAAGCTACCAGCTGCTCCACTCCGCGGTATG
>CAZVVR010000300.1:0-388 GCA_964630605.1 uncultured Mageeibacillus sp.
TGCTACACCTTTTTCAGTTAGCGCATTGATTAAGGCAAATATTTCTTGTTTTGCACCTACATCGACACCTCTGGTTGGCTCATCCAGAATTATAACTTTCGGATTTACCATCAAAGATTTTGCTAATGCCACTTTTTGCTGATTACCCCCAGAAAGAAAGCGCAGTTTTTGCTTGAGTCCCGAAATCTTAATAGACATATTATCAACATAAAGATTTACTGCTTTCTTTTCGGCATCATGTTTAATCATGCCGGCTCGGTTTAGAAAACTACGCAAGCTGTTAAGAGTAATGTTTTCGGTCACGTTCATTCCTAAAATCACACCATTGCGCTTACGATCTTCAGTAACGTAAGCTAATCCATTATCAATTGCCTCTTTTACTGTATTA
>CAZVVR010000300.1:398-1160 GCA_964630605.1 uncultured Mageeibacillus sp.
AACTCAAATCTATTTTTTTACCTTCCAGTAGTACCTCGCCACCCAATATTGGATAAATTCCGTAAATTGCACGTGCTAATTCAGTTCTGCCAGAACCCATCAAGCCGGCCAAGCCAAGGATTTCACCTTTATGAAGATCAAAACTGCAGTCTTTAACTAAATCCGTTGTTAGAGAGTTAACTTCTAGCACAACATCTGTTTGTTTGAAATTTTCGTAAGGAAAACGTTCGCTTAAAGTCCGTCCAACCATATAAGAAATTACACTTGCGATTGTCTGTTCCTCTACTGTGGTCTCCACAATAAGTTCTCCGTCTCTTAAAATAGAAATATCATCACAAAGATCGAATATTTCATCCAGTCGATGCGAAATATAAACGAAGCTTTTGCCTTCTTGACGCAAGGAGCGTACAATTTGCATCAGATGATCACTTTCCTGTTTTGACAAAGCGCCAGTTGGTTCATCCATGACAATTAAATCAGCATTAACAGATAAAGCCTTTGCAATTTCTACCAGCTGCTGCTGGGCAACGGAAATATCTTTAACATAAAGTCGAGGGTTTATCTCTAAACTGAGTGCAGACAGCAAACGTCTGGCTTCTTCCTCCATTTCACGTTTTAAAATAAAGCCTGCTTTGTTACGGACTTCACGACCAAGAAAGATATTTTCAGCTATAGTAAGATCATATGCCAGATTTAATTCCTGGTGGATTATGGCGATACCAGCCTCTTGTGATTGGCGGATATTATTAAAGTTCACCTTCT
>CAZVVR010000301.1:0-1148 GCA_964630605.1 uncultured Mageeibacillus sp.
AAAAACAGCGCCTGTAATACCTGCCTGTTAAGCCATTTATCTTTTTCCGCCAGCAAGGCAAAACCACATACAAGTAACACTGCGGTTGGCTGTCTAAAAACTACGAAGGCGAAGGCTATCACTCCAATAGCGGATAAACTCAAACCGAATTTTCCTTTTTTCATAGTACACACACCTTTTCTATTTTTTATTTGCAAAAAACATTTTGAATCACATTTTCAGTTAAGATTACGGTCGATGCTGCCGGCAACTGTTCCAGTATTGCTTTTCCGGATTAATTGTTAAAAGACAGATTCCTGTTAGATGACAATGATCTTCTTTTCACCTGCGCAATTCTCTCTTCAGTTAAATGATAGCAAAAACTATAGCCAAAGAACCAGCCAATTTAGAAATATTTATTTAAAATCTAAAACGACATTCGGAGAAATAGTCATCAGAAGTTAAATTGTAACAAAAAAAGAGAGCTTCCGGCCGGAAACTCTCTTGAATTTTTAAATATTTATTTGAAAATTTAATAATTTTCCGCAACAAAATCCCAGTTGACCAGATCCCAAAATTTTTCGAGATACTTGGGGCGCGCGTTGCGATAGTCGATGTAGTAGGCATGCTCCCAAACATCACAGGTCAAAAGAGCTGTTTTATTATCTGTCATGGGTGTGCCGGCATTGCTGGTGCTGACAATTTCGAGTTTTCCGTCAGAATCTTTAACCAGCCAGGCCCAGCCTGAACCAAAGGTTCCTGCTGCTGTAGCGGAGAACTTTTCTTTAAATTCGTCAAAAGAACCAAACGTTTCATCAATTGCTTTGGCTAACTCACCGTCGGGTTTACCGCCGGCGTCAGGTGACAGACAGTTCCAGTAAAATGTATGATTCCAAACCTGTGCTGCATTGTTGAATATTCCACCACTGGATTTTTTGATAATATCTTCCAGAGACATGTCCTCAAACTCGGTTTCTTGAATTTGTTTGTTGAGATTATTAACGTAAGCTTGATGATGCTTTCCATAGTGGTACTCGATAGTTTCTTTGGAAATAGTAGGTTCCAATGCATCTTTAGCAAATGGCAGTTCGGGTAATTTGTGTTCCATTAGTGTTCTCCTTTTCTTTTTTTAGCCGGTTTTTCAACTGTGGCTGAATCTTTACTATACA
>CAZVVR010000302.1:0-1141 GCA_964630605.1 uncultured Mageeibacillus sp.
AATAAAAGTCAAATGCTGGCAACTATACAAGTTTCTATTACTCTTGCCGGCTTCTTGTCCAGTGCTTTTGCTGCTGACAAAATCGCTTCTCGTTTATATCTGTTTGTTGATCCAACATTACAAAAACTATGGCTGCAAACGCTGTTTGTAGTTCTGATAACCATCTTGGTGTCATACTTTTCGCTTGTATTGGGAGAGCTGCTACCCAAGCGTCTGGCCATGCGCGATCCGGAGAAAACTTCTTTAAAAGTTGTATCAGTTTTATTGTTCTTTGATGTTCTTTTCCGTCCGTTTACTAAATTTTTAAATTGGAGCACCAACGGAATTTTACGGATGTTTGGTATCGATCCCAGGGAAGTCCAGGACACAGTTACAGAAGACGAAATTCGTATTTTGGCTGAGGCAGGGGTGGACACCGGAGATTTGCCGGCCGAAGATGCCTTGTTTATTGATAATATCTTTGCTTTTGACGATAAAGATGTGGGAGAGATTATGACCCCACGCTTGTCTATCAGTGCTATTTCAGCTGATTCCAGTTATGAGGATGCAGTTAGTTTCGCTGCGAATGCTCACTTTTCACGTTTTCCTGTTTATGAAGATGATTTGGACAATATTGTTGGCACTTTGTTTCTCAAAGATTTAATGCGTGTTCCTGCTGGAAAGCGAGGCGACAGTTTTGATCTGCATGAGATTATGCGCAACGCTTATTTTGTGCCGGAAGGTAAACAAATTGACGTTTTGTTTCGAGAGATGAAGTCAAAACACATATCGATGGCGATTGTGGTCGACGAATATGGAGGAACTGAAGGACTTATCACGATGGAAGATCTGCTGGAAGAAATCGTGGGAGAAATTGAGGACGAATATGATCCGCCCAAAAATGATGTTGTCGAAAATCCTGACGGCAGCTTTATTTTAAGCGGTTTACTGACTCCTCAGGAGGCCGGTCGCTACGTTGAAGTTTTGGACGAGTTAGAAGAAGATGACAATTACGATACTATAGCGGGTTTTGTTCTCTCTTTGCTGGGAAGAATCCCGGAGGACGGAGAGCATGCTGCCGTAAATTTTAAGAATTTGCGTTTCACCGTTTTGAAAATGGATGATCGCAGAATCGACCAAATTTTGTTGGAAATTTTACCCG
>CAZVVR010000303.1:0-1139 GCA_964630605.1 uncultured Mageeibacillus sp.
GAACTTAATGATCCTCCTAAGGGTCAGTCTTTCCGCGATCTCTACAACGTTGACACTTTAGAAGTCAATGATGACTACAAGGCACTGTATTTCGAAATGCGTGATTATGCTGAAGAACTCGGTATACCGATGCCCGGTGACGGTGTTCTCAGCTAAATTGCCTGAAACATTATCAAGCTTTACTAAAGAAAGGACCGCTATCGAAGCGGTCCTTTCTTTTAGGGATGAATGTCTGACGACAAGTTTGCAGAGCTGAAAAAATAGCGCCACAGCGGACTGCAGCGCTATTAATTTAAATTCTTATCCACTACAGGGATTTACAGATATATTTATTCTTCTCCTGTGTCGATGTCAGAGTAGACATCGGCTACGTAATCCTGTGCTTCTTTGCGGATTTTAACTTCGTCTATTCCCTGGAGTTCGCCATCTTTGAAGACAACTTGACCATTGATCATGGTCATCCAAACCGGCTGAGCATAACCAATTGTTCCCAACATAGCCTTGGGATCCAAAGTAGCACCAACAAATTCAAGTTGGTCAATATCAAGTACAAAGAGGTCAGCCGCCATTCCTGTGGCGAGATGACCGATGTCATCGCGACCCAGAACCTTAGCACTGCCCCGAGTAGCTATTTTAAGTGTGTCATAGGCTGTTGGGGCTTCCTTACTGGAATTCAGACGATGTAATAGAAAGCACACGCGCAAGTCAGCCAACAGGTTGGATGCATCGTTACTTCCGCAACCATCTACAGCCAGGCCGACAGGAACATTTTCCTTCAACATTAGCGGTACTTTAGCAATACCTGAGGACAGCTTCATATTGGAAACCGGGTTATGGGCTACGCCGGTTCCTGTTTCACCCATGCGGCGAATTTCATCGTCTGTCAAATGTATTGCATGAGCAAACCAGACATCAGGTCCGACCCATTCACATTTTTCAGCCCAGTCAAAAGGCCGATCGCCGTAAACATCAAGGCAGTAGTTTTCTTCATCTACTGTTTCACACAAATGTGTGTGCAGACGAACACCCATCTGGCGGGCCGCTCTTGCGGATTCGCGCATTACATCTGTATCTACAGAGAAAGGTGAGCAGGCGGCAAAGGCAACCTGTCGCATTGAATATTTACTGTCATCATGATA
>CAZVVR010000304.1:0-1136 GCA_964630605.1 uncultured Mageeibacillus sp.
GTCTAGGAGGACAAAATGGCAGTAAAAATAAGATTAAAAAGAGTCGGCAAAAAAAAGCAACCATATTATCGCGTTGTGGTGGCCGACATTCGCTCACCTCGTGACGGTAGGTTTATCGAAGAAATCGGCACCTATGATCCTCACACCCAGCCTTCAACCTTCAAAGTTGATGCAGAAAGAGTAAAGTATTGGCTGGAAACCGGTGCTCAGACCACAGAGACAATACGCAAACTCTTGCAGTACAACAAAGTCCTGGAAGATGGCGACGCTACTGAGGATAAAGAAACTCAAGCAGAAAAAGTAGCAGTCGAAGCTCCGGTCAGGGCAGAAGATTCAGATAAAGAGGAAGCGGAAGTCGTAGCTGAAGAAAAGGAGTAAACAATGAAAGAACTCTTAACTACGGTTGTTAAACCTTTGCTACATCATCCGGAAGAACTGCAGATCGAAGAAAGCAGGCAGGGTAGAAAAGTCAGACTTGAGGTCAAAGTTGACCCTGATGACATGGGCCGAATTATAGGCAAAGGCGGAAAAAGAGCTAATGCCGTTCGTTCTGTCATGAAAGCCAAGGGCACAATTGATGGTGTCCGAGTAATAGTGGATATTGTTGAATGATCCAGAAACTGCTTTTAGTTGGAGAAATACACGGAGCACACGGTAATAGTGGCGAGCTGTCGGTCGAGATTTTAAGCGAAGACAGAATGCGATTCAAACCGGGCCTGTCTTTGATCTGCCGCTCTGCCTCCGAAGAAATGGAGCGGAAGGTTGAAAGCGTCCGTTTCTCCAATAAAGGTGCTATCTTAGTGCTTTCGGGTATTGGAAGCAGGGAAGAGGCGCAAAAGCAGCGTGGCACAAAGCTTTTTGTCAAACGGGAAGACGGATTACCTTTAGAAGAAGGCCAGTATTATACTGCCGACTTGATTGGATTAAACGTATTTGATGATGAACACGGAGACTTGGGAAAATTGTCAGAAATGTTTGATACCGGAGCCCATTACGTTTTGGTAGTGAAGAAACCGGGACAAAACGACCTGTTAGTTCCTTTTATCAAACAAACAATTATTGAAATTGATCAGGAAAATGAACGCATGCAGGTTAAGCTGATGGACGGCTTGTTTGAAATATATCGGCAGGGTCTC
>CAZVVR010000305.1:0-1107 GCA_964630605.1 uncultured Mageeibacillus sp.
GAATCTGAAAACATAACAATTGTATATTATTTCAAATAAAAAGCTTGAGGAGATTTGTATGAAAAAACGGCCGAAAGAAGAAAACAGAAAGTTGATATTGCTGGCAGTTTCACTTTCAGCTTCTGCACTGTTATTTTTAACCGTTACTGCTATTCCTACACCGGCCCTGGCCGGTCATAATTTTGCCGCAGATACCGAACCGGTTATCGTAACCGAGGCGGAGCCGGGAACACTGTTGCAGCTACCCTTTGCCGGAGAAGGCAGAAATCTGAGTTTTGTTGATTATGATTGGAAACAAGATGATGAATTGGAGCCAGCCAATAATCCAGAGCCAGATCCAGAGCCGGATCCAGAGCGGATTAGAGTCCAGGAAACTGAGACAACCAAGCTCCCGGCGCCAAGTGGCAGAAGATCTGTCAATACTGACCCCACCACCCGCCCCTCAACAACCCAACCCAGCGAATCCCCAACTTCAACTCAAACCAACAAATCCCCCGCTACAACTCAAAACCGTACAACCGCAAGACCCATGCCGCCGACACAAGCTCGCGTGCAAGCTCCGGCAACTACTGCACCTGCGCCTGCCCCCGCCCCTGTCCCGGCCACCCGGGCACCGGTGGTGACAACAGCTCCGACAACAGCAGCGACCACCAGAGCTCCGGCACCGACAACTCAGGCACCGGTAGTGACAACAGCTCCGACTACAACCAAGGCACCCGCAGCGACTGTTGACGGTTCTTTCAACCGCTCAAGTTGCGATGAATTCATTGCCTTGCTGAACCAATATCGTGCTGGCAAAGGTGTTGGCGCTCTGCAAAAAAGTGGTTCTTTAACCGGTGTCGCCGAAAAGCGCTCGGTGGAGATAGTTGCAAATTTCAGCCATGCCGGCATCACAAATTATGGCAATTATGGTGAGAATATTTTCATGGGAGCGGGTGCGGACAGATACAATTATGCTTCCACAGCCCTGGACGCTTTCAAAAACTCACCCGGCCACGATACTAATCAGCTTTACGCCGCTTACAATTACGTCGGTGTCGGACATTACATAACTCCCAGCGGAGCACATTACTGGGCTGTGATCTGCAGCTTTTAAACAAAAAACCT
>CAZVVR010000306.1:0-1106 GCA_964630605.1 uncultured Mageeibacillus sp.
CAAAGTTGTGCCGAACCTAGTCGGCGTTGATATTGGTTGTGGAATGGAAACTATCCGATTGGCGGATTCAAAAGTTGACTGGATAGAGCTGGATCGTTTGGTCAGAGAAAGAATTCCGGCAGGATATAAAATCCGTAAACGACCGCATCCTTATTTACAGGAGATTGATTTGTTAAAATTGCGGGCCCGCGACGGAGGAAAAAATGATTCTAAATTAAAGGTGGACCGCGCCTACCGTTCGCTGGGAACTTTAGGTGGTGGTAATCATTTTATTGAAGGAAATCGCGACGAGCAAGGCAGGCTTTATATTGTTGTGCATTCGGGGTCGCGCCATCTGGGTCTGCAAATTGCTCAGTACTATCAGCGTGTTGCCCAAAAAGAGCAGCCACATTCTCCCCGTGATTTAGCTTATCTACAAGGACAGTCAATGGAAGATTACTGTCATGATATGCAGATAATGCAGGAATATGCGGTTCTTAACCGTAAAGCAATGATTGACGTTATAGTCCAGGGTATGGGTTTGGAAGTGGAAGAAGATTTCACCACCACCCATAACTATATTGATATGGACAATATGATTTTACGGAAAGGCGCAATATCAGCGCGAAAAGGTGAGCTGGCTTTAATACCGTTTAATATGCGCGATGGTTCCTTTATTTGCAGAGGCAAAGGAAACCCTGACTGGAATTATTCAGCTCCGCATGGTGCCGGCCGCATTATGTCACGTACCCAGGCCAGAAAAGAACTTTCGTTGAAAACACTGCACGAAGATATGGCCGACGTGTATACAACCTCTGTCAATAGATCCACTCTTGACGAAAGCCCCGACGCTTACAAACCAATGGAAGAGATCAGTGCTCTGATTAAAGACACTGTGGAAGTTTTGCACCATATCAAACCTGAATATAACTTTAAAGCCTGATACGCAGAAAGATTGTTTTATGTCATACTGATTAAAGAAACCTTTTTGTTGAATTTCTTGAGACGTAAGGAGACAATCAATGGATGCAATCAAGCATTTGCAGGACGCTATTCGTCTGGCCACGGTTTCACATTCTGATCCTTATGAAACCGACTGGTCTGTTTTCCGTGAATTCGGAGAATTT
>CAZVVR010000307.1:0-1105 GCA_964630605.1 uncultured Mageeibacillus sp.
AGGTCAGTTTGGCAGCCGGAAAGAAATCGAATTGAGTGAAGTTCGCAATATGGGTTTCGTTAGTTTATTCAAGACCAGCGGGTTGAGGCAGATCACAGATTACTTCTGCAAACTGGCAGGTTTTGAAGCTAAAGTTATCTTTGAGACAGATAATTCCACAGCAGTGGCCCGCTACGTCAACTCAGGTCACGGCATCGCCTTTATTCCTGAATTAACCTGGCCCAAAGGCAACGGCAACGATAATATACATTTGCTGTCTATTTCTCAGCCGAAATGTCGCAGATTTATAAATTTACACTCAGCCGGAGAAAAGTATCTGAGCCGCTATGAGACACTATTTTCCGCTTTTCTCCAGGAATATTTTTATAATCTGCAAAACAGATTATAGTGCCGGAGTGGATAGCGGTGGCTTTCTGAACTGTGTTAGCTGTTCAAATGAATAAGCAATTTCAATCAATACCGCTTCACTAAATGGCCTGCCGGAAATCTCCAGACCAACCGGAACTCCAATTGGTGCCTCATCCGATGGTGCAAATCCTGCAGGAACCGCAATCGAAGGAAATCCTGTAGCCGAACAAAGAACTCCGTTTCGCTGCTTTTGTCCTGCACCGATCTTGGAAACAAGTTGCTGCTGATGAGGGTATACCAATGCATCTAATTCGTAATCAGCCATGATTTTCATAATTCTGGTTCGCATATTTATTTGTCGTACCAGCTTTTGATTGTATTCCGGTGTGCCTACATTAAGCTGCAAAGCTTTTTTTAAATTCTCTTCTATGCCCGGATGAAATTTACCGCTTTGCAAAATTTCCTCCACGGAGTGGACCGGAGCATCTGCGCTTAGATTCGACAAATAGGCATTGAGGTGGGTTTTGAGATCATCAAAATGAACACTGACCTCCTGAATCATCCAGTCAGAATCAATCTCTTCATTGATCTCGATCAAACTGGCACCACTTTTTGTGAAGCTCAGCATGGCTTGGTCCATAACTTTATTGACAGGCTGATTGATTTTGTCTTTGCCAAAAAAGCTCTTCAATACTCCCAGGCGTTTGCCTTGCAATCCATCTTTATTTAAATATGGAAGATAGCTCTCGACCTGTCT
>CAZVVR010000308.1:0-1099 GCA_964630605.1 uncultured Mageeibacillus sp.
GGCTATAGCTATTCAGGAAGAAGGCTATTCGCAAGAATTACGTAAATCTGCCGATGAATACAAGCGGAAGTTAAAGCAGGAACGTGACAACTATAATCAGGCCTTAAGTGAATATAGTAAGAAACAAGCACATATGTCACTGGCATATCGTTATTCTGAACGTTCCGAGAATGTGGAAAAGCGCCTGAAAGAGCTGGACGACAAAATTGAAAAAATTAAATCGCGGGCCCGGCAACTGGAACTGGCACAAAAATATCTCAAACAGGCAGATGAAGAAATGCGGCGTAACTTTAGTCCTGAACTCAGAAATTTAACAGCTAAGTATTTGGAAAAACTGACGCTGGGGCGTTACGACGATGTCCTCATCGACAAAAACATGAAGCTGCAGCTTCACATAGCAGGAGAAACCCAATTCAGGGAAGCCGAGTATATGAGCGGCGGCTGTTATGACCAGGTCTACCTGGCCCTGCGTTTGGCCCTGTCGGAACTCATAACTCAGGACGAGCTTCCCCCTTTGATTCTGGATGATGTTCTAGTTCAGTTTGATGAAGTACGCATGGAAGCGGCTCTGTCTCTGTTAGCTGAAATCAGCAGAGAAAAATCTGATGACAACAGCCTCGGCGGGTCACGCCAGATTTTACTGTTTTCCTGCCATGATAGGGTGGCTGAGAAAGCGGCGACCTTAAATAACTATGCTATACAGAAAATGAAGCAGAAATAACCTTTATTCAAAGAAATGGTAAACAGGCGAAAGATAATCATTCTGCAACCCTGAATTTTTCCGAAAAAATCTTAAAACTTCATAATTTTTCATAAACACACAAGATTCTGCCTAATTATTCAACATAACAAACAACAACTGACTGATTGTTTAGTCAGGACAGCGAAATTATCAGGAACTGTTTTGCAGTTTGATTGTATAGCTTATACTAGCAATATTCAAAAATTAAGAGTTTGTTCAGCGGATTACCTGATCGAGCTTGACTCTACAGTAACTATAGGCTTTATTTTCAATAGTAGCGGCACAACAGGAGGATAACAATTATGAATAAAAAAATCCTAAATATTAACGACCAAATGGAAAATCCCAGCCTCCAGA
>CAZVVR010000309.1:0-1089 GCA_964630605.1 uncultured Mageeibacillus sp.
CGGCTCATTTGGCCGAACGTGATCGCAAAGAGCTCACATTACAACTTAATGACCGTGATATTGGCTTGCTAGCTACGCACCGACAACAACACTATGTTGCTTCGGGTAATCGGCGTGTTCAATTAATTGCAGGGATATTGGCAGATAAGGACGATCCGGTTGCAATTCACAATACGCGTGTGAAACTTCGTCAATGGCAACTAGCTTTCCGTAATTTACAGATTCAAGGCTTATCTCGCTTTATGAAAGAAGAAATTAATGAACAATTGGAAGCTGATTTTCTTTTTCTTTTAACTGCAGAAATAGCTTTGGTATTTTGTCACAAAGATTTAGGCGTATATTTGCATCGCGGAGAACGAATATATAGGCAACAACCAACACGGCCTCCACAGGTAAATATTTCTGATTCTATAAGTAAACTTGACTTTTACGCGTTCAGGCCGCAGGAAAATGACAATTTTCTGATTATAGATCCTGAGTTTATTGATTTATTTATGGTGGAAGAGTTGGAGGATCTTTTTGGCGATATGCGTCAACTCAATGTGTCCATGGCAGAATTGAGCAGTTTAGCTTCACAGTCAGGTTATGCACAAGATACAACCTGGTTTTCTGTTCATGTGCAACGCATAGATGCCGGACAGATGAGTGATTATAAGAAGAATTCATTAGGAAGTTCCCAATATGACCACTCGGAATTTTTACAGTCGTTTCGACGTTCCAAAGTTGTGCCTCTCAGAGATGGAAATGTGCGTATTTTACCTCCTGAGCTGGAACGTGAAAAACAAAGTGAATACTATGAAAGAGCGCAAACTAAAGCTCCCAGGTTTGTATCAAGTTTTGGCAGCAATAAAACCAGTTTAAAAAACAACAATAGAAAAAAACAACAGGACTATCCTTCCGCTGCGCGCACACAAGACGAAAATCCGCCCGATCCTGATATGGTTGATCGTATCAAAATGTGGAACACTGGCGGAATCAAGAAGTTTTTCGCGAATTTTCTTTACCGAATAACTCATCTGTTTAAATCTTCACGCAGTTTATCGATATTGACATTTGTTGCGATAGTGCTGGTGGTGCTCCTGATTCTGG
>CAZVVR010000310.1:0-1083 GCA_964630605.1 uncultured Mageeibacillus sp.
TGCCGAGATGGGGGTTTTCGTTTCCTTCCAGAATGACGGGGCCGGTTTCTGTCAGTGCCACGTCCCAGCCGATGAATTCGCTGGTAAACAAGGGGGCGGCAGCTTTGATGATGGCTAAGGTGTTGTCGCGAAAGGGCAGTTTTGTGCCGGCAAAAACCTGGCCGGTATCGGGATGTGCGCTAAAGCGGAAGCCACCTCTGGAAAGGTAGGTTTGAGCAAAATTCTCCAGCGTCCAGTTTTCCTGATCGATAGCGATGTACATGCCGCCGACACCGCAGTTGTCAACCACTGCACCGTCTCTGCCCATACGCATCATAACCGAGACAATCTCGGCTTCGTTTTTTTCATGATCAAAAAACGAATGAACGCGAAGCGAGTTGATGCAATGGGGATAAATCGTGTTCAGGATCGGGTGCTGCCTGACTGTTTCCTGGAAAATGAAGGGCACGGTTTCCATCAGCTGGTAGAGCTGGGCGCAGTTGGCCTCGCTGATGTCGGTCTCGTCAAATCTGAAGCTGTTGACACCTTCCTCGCCGTTAACCGGCTTGACAAAAATGGACTGGCTGTTGGTTTCCGAGACCAGGAGCTTCATTTGTACGGCAAGCTCCAGCGGATTGGCGATTGAACTGGTGCTGCCGTCTCTTTTGATCTGATGCCCGGAATTGTGGGCGAGAACTTTTGCGGTGGCGATGTCGTGGTCGCTGAGGATGCTGCTGAAACGGATTTTGTCGAAAAGGTCTAAGTTGGGGCCTTTGGCGCGTAAGTAGTTTCGCTGGATGCCAAAGTTTTTGCGGTTGCCGATGAAATTGCGGTAATCGGGAGAATCCTTTTTGTAGAGAAGGGATAGAAAATAATGATAGGGCATGTCTCGCTCCAGGAGCATGCTGTGAATAGCTTCCAAAACTATGCGGGGAAGGGATTTGCGGTCCTTGTCCCGGTAAACAGTTTTTAGACTGTATATTACTTTGTTCATCTAATCAAACCAATCAAACCAATCAAACCAATCAAACCAATCAAACCAATCAAACCAAAAACTCCTTAAGGATGGATCTTGTTGATTCATCTGCCAGTGCTCACAATATG
>CAZVVR010000311.1:0-1081 GCA_964630605.1 uncultured Mageeibacillus sp.
GTAAGCCGGAAAATAGCCCGTGATGTTGGAATTCCTATTAATAATGTCATTTTGGGTGCAGATATTGCTGATTTGACAGACGAAGAACTTTATCAGGAGGCCATAAAGTCGAGCATCATCGCAAAACTATCTCCTATCCAAAAGGAAAGAGTCATCAGAGTTCTGCAAGAGCACGAACACGTTGTAGGTTTTTTGGGCGACGGTATAAATGATGCTCCCGGCCTGAAGCAGGCTGATGTTGGTATTTCGGTAAACACTGCCGTAGACATAGCCAAGGAATCTGCGGATATTTTACTTCTGGAAAAAGATTTAAATGTATTGGAAAAAGGAATCATAGAAGGAAGAAGAGTATTTGGCAATATAAATAAATACATTAAGATAACGGCCAGTTCTAACTTTGGTAATATATTCAGTGTATTGATAGCCAGCGCTTTCTTGCCCTTTTTACCCATGTTGCCGATACAGTTGCTGGTACAAAACCTCGCTTACAGTATTTCTCAGATATCAGTTCCCTGGGACAATATGGATGAGGAATATTTGGAAAAGCCCCAGCAATGGGATGCTGGCAGCATATCTAAATTTATGATTTATATCGGGCCCGTCAGCTCAATATTTGATATAGCTACTTTTGCTATTATGTGGTTTGTATTTGGTGCCAATTCTGTTGCCAATATGGCTTTGTTCCAATCCGGCTGGTTTGTAGTAGGTTTGCTGACACAGACTCTTATTGTTCACTTTATCAGAACCAGGAAGATACCATTTATTCAAAGCCGGGCTTCTGCACCTGTTCTTTTAATGACAGCTGCAGTAATGGCCTTAGGGGTTGCAATACCTTTTACCAGCTTTGGAGCCTATCTTGGTTTTGTACCACTGCCGCCAAAATACTTTTTATGGCTGGCTGGTATTCTAGTTTCATATTCGATTTTGACCGAGCTGGTAAAACGCTTGTATGTCAAGAAATTCGATAGCTGGATTTAAAAGAGGCGGTCAGGAGTTCATGTTAAATAACATGAGGCTGAATTCTTGGTAGATTTGATGTAGACTTTCCATAACAGCTCCTTTTTCTTTGCTCTTTGTTTTT
>CAZVVR010000312.1:0-1079 GCA_964630605.1 uncultured Mageeibacillus sp.
GACCCCTGTTTTCTTCGGTATTTGATTTTGTATCGCGAGGATTGGAGCCTGCTTCAGCATAAAGCTGGTTTACGCCTCCCAACAGGCTGGCAGGAATCGTTTCGTGGGCATTCAATGACCGTTTCGGCCTGGTGGCCAATCTGGCTACAGCAGCAATTTTTGCCAATTCCAGAGCCGATATCTGGCCATATTTTTCCAGGGGACTTGAAGGAAATGCAATCCGGCGCATTACTGCCATCACATCAACATTGTAGTCTTTGGCCCTGAACATTTCTTCGACTATCTGCTCATAACTGTGTTCTGGTCCAATGGGTTCAACGCAGTAGTAAAGGTCCAGACCGGCTTCTACAATGCTATCCAGCGTCTTGATCCTGGTTTCCGGAGAAACGCCCGTATCAATTCCCTCATTCAATCTGCGGATATGGTAGACACCTGTGAAACCAACCTCTTTAAGTTTTTTTGCAAACTTTAAATCAAAGTCACCGGTATTGGCTACCAGCCTGACCCCGGCAGGAAGAATTGCTTTTACCTTTTCACCAATATCAATGAACATATCCGGATCGTAGTCCTCGGTTGTCATAAGAAAGACATCGTCAACTCCATCTTTGACAAAACCCGCAACTTCTTCCACCACTTTTTGCGGTGTCTTGACCCAGGTGCCTTCAAGAGCATAATGGTCCATGCCCAAAGAGCAAAATTTACAATTAACCGAACACGGTTCGGCGTTTAAGCCAATCTGGGCAAATATATAACCCTTGTTATTAAATTCTTTTCTGGAAAGCTGATTTGCCACACTCAATAATTCGTAAAAATCCGCTGATTTATTATCTATATTCAGTAAAGATACGCAATCTTCTTTAGTTAAAGCTACGCCGTTTAGGCTTTTTTCTAATAATTCTTTCAAACTTAAGCTCCTTTTACTTATTTAGTTACTTGCTTAATCCTAATATAGATCAACCCGCTAAGCAAGGAGTTTTATCACCAAAACGGCATATTGTTCAGCTATTTCCTCCCTTTTGCGAATGCGTTAAAAGTCGTCTGCTATAAGTCACAAATATTCCCGCAGTCTTAGTGTAAAC
>CAZVVR010000313.1:0-1079 GCA_964630605.1 uncultured Mageeibacillus sp.
GCCCGACAAGCTACCAGCTGCTCTACTCCGCGATATTAAGTTATGTTGGTGCCCGCGTTCAAACTCGAACCGGCACGGTCGAAGTGACCGGAGGACTTTAAGTCCGTTGCGTCTGCCAGTTCCGCCGCACGAGCTCGCCAGGTTTTTAGCGCTTGTAGAAGATACCACGTTTGCCCTGCGCTGTCAAGCAAATGACGCCCAGAGGACAGCGTTGGTTGGTTGCAATAGTAACTGCTAGTCTTCTTCCGGCACTTCGCTTACAAAAACAAAGTAGCAGTTAAGGTTGCAAAATATAGCAGTGCATAATTTGGTGCCAGGCACGATTTCATTCACCGGAGATCGTCAGGTTTTAAAAGGGCTGTTATCCGTAGATTTGTTCTATCTTTTCCAGTATTTGCTTGCGGTTAGGAAGCGAGGAAATGGCGCCTTTCTCCTGGACGCAGAGCCAACCGGAAACAGTGCCATAACGCAGCGCTTCTTCAATTTTTGAGCGGCTTAAATCTTTGACGGACTGTACACCGGAGTAAATAAGACTGCTCAGAAACCCACCCCAGAAAGCATCTCCTGCTCCTGTTGTATCAACAGCTTTCGCCGTCAGCCCGTCGATGTGAATTGTTTCACTTTTGAAATAGGCTCGCGCTCCTTTGGCCCCCAGAGTCTCGACGACCAGGGAAGGGCCTTTGTCCGCCTGCAGCAGAGTGCGAATGTCAGTTTCGCTGCCGAGAAAATCTTTTTCATCTTCGGAGATTTTTATCCAGTCGAGATAAGGAAGAAGTTCCTTTACCGCTGAGATTGCAGCCTTGCGATCTCCATCCCAAAGAGGGTCACGATAATTAACATCAAAGCTTGTGATTTTACCTGTCTTGTGTGCATAACGAATTGCGGATTCTGTTGCGATTGCGGTCGAACCTTTGGACAGGGAGCAAGAACCCGCATGCAGAATAGAAGCTTTTTTTATTTCTTGTAATGGCAGTTCGTTTTTTTCCAAAAACATATCTGCTCCCGGCTTGCGGGCAAAGGTGAAGCTGCGGTCTCCATCAGTGGAAAGAGTCACAAAAGCCATTATAGTAACAGCTTTC
>CAZVVR010000314.1:0-1078 GCA_964630605.1 uncultured Mageeibacillus sp.
TGTACATTGAAAACCCGGGCGCAGACATGTTCCGCGAAAAGGTTTACATTATCGAAACCAAAAACAGCGCAGCCGACATGCGGAAAGCGGCTCCCAAGATGGCTAAGCTGGCACTGAAATTGGCCAAAGATGAGCCAATAGGTGCTTCAGCAGAAGATAATTATATTCCCAATGGAATCCGCAAGAATTTCTTTGAAAAAAAGCGTGGCAGCCAAAGAGCTGTAGATATGCTTTTGGCAAAGATCAACGATAAACCCTTTACGACTGAATATCCTATGCCGGACTTTGATCGCGTAGATCCACAGCCTGCAATTAAAGATTTAAGCAAGGCCACTATTGCGCTGGTAACTTCGGGCGGTATAGTGCCCAAAGGAAATCCTGACCGCATCGAGAGCTCATCAGCTACCAAGTTCGGTGAATACGATATCACCGGTGTGGACGATTTAACTGCTGATACTTATGAAACAGCTCACGGTGGTTATGACCCTGTATATGCTAACGAGGATGCAGACCGTGTGGTACCGGTTGATGTTATGCGTGAGTTTGAACGCGAAGGTGTCATCGGTAAACTGCATAATAAATTCTACAGTACAACCGGCAATGGTACTGCTGTTGCTTCATCGAAAAAATTTGCAGAGGAGATTGCGAAGAGGCTGATCGCTGACGAAGTTGATGCTGTCCTTCTCACATCTACCTGAGGGACTTGTACACGTTGCGGAGCAACAATGGTTAAAGAAATAGAACGTGCCGGTATTCCTGTGATACATCTTTGTACAGTAACACCGATATCATTGACTGTAGGTGCTAATAGAATTATACCTACCGTCGCTATCCCTCATCCTCTCGGAGACCCTGACTTGTCACCCGAAGATGAATTTAAATTGAGAAAAGGCATTGTAGCAGAAGCTCTTGAGGCTTTAACTGTCGAGGTCGAAGATCAAACTGTATTTGAAAAATAAAAATGCCGACAGGGCTGGTGTTTTTGCCGGCCCTGTCAGAAAAAGCTAAGTTAAGAAGGAGAAAGAATGTACGATGTCATCATTATTGGAGCAGGACCTGCAGGTTTGACAGCCGGTCT
>CAZVVR010000315.1:0-1061 GCA_964630605.1 uncultured Mageeibacillus sp.
AGAAGGAACAACACCGCGTCGCTTGGTAGATTTACTGGGTTCAGTGGCAGATCTCACCTCGGGCAGTGGCGACAAAGGAACACCCGTAGTTCTGATCCAGGGCTACTTCGACAGTTTAGCCGAATAAAGGAGTTGTTATGAAAGTATTAGTGCGGGGCGGAGGCGATTTGGCCTCTGCAGTTATACATAAACTCTGGCGCTCGGGTTTTAAGGTGCTTGTTTACGACCTACCTTTACCCAGTTGTGTTCGTCGTACAGTCTCTTTTTGCAATGCCATTATTGATGGGCACTGGGAAGTGGAAGGAGTTCGAGCCACTTTCATCAGGGATTTATCTGAGATCGAAGAATGTTTTGCCCGCAAAGAAATACCTATAACTACTTTGCCTGAAGCCGACTTAATTGAATATTTTCAGCCGGATGTATTTATAGACGCCACTATCAGCAAAAGAGATCCTGACTATGATAAAGATTTTGCTCCTTTGGTCATCGCTCTTGGCCCCAATGTTATTGCCGGCCGGGATGCGCATGTTGTGGTGGAAACAAAACGGGGCCATTATCTCGGCAATCTGATCTATGAAGGGGTTGCTTCTCCCAATACCGGTATACCCGGTAATATTGCCGGTGTTACCAGCGAAAGAGTTCTGCGGGCTCCGCAGGCAGGACGCGTTCGGCATATTCGGAAGATAGGTGACACTGTGGAAAA
Source organism: uncultured Mageeibacillus sp. (assembly GCA_964630605.1). Classification (GTDB taxonomy): domain Bacteria; phylum Bacillota; class Clostridia; order Saccharofermentanales; family DTU023; genus DTU032. The sequence continues at coordinate 704 of CAZVVR010000315.1, forward strand.
GGATGATCCTGTTTGCCAGGTTGACGATCAAGTTGTACGGTCAGCTGTTTCCGGAGTTGTCCGCGGACTTATTGTACAGGGTTATGAGGCAAAACAAGGTTTAAAAATCGGAGACGTTGATCCCCGGAACGATGTCCGCCACTGCTACACACTCAGCGATAAAGGCCGGACGATTGCCGGCGGCGTGCTGGAAGCAATTCTCCATTATGTAGCAGCAGGGGATTACCTGAAATTACCCTGCAATGACTGATCGTTCCTATCTTTCTGAGAAAGACCTGACCCATTTTGTTGTCCAGGAGATTAAACGAGCCGCAACACTGTTCCCGTCTCCTTTTGTAATAAGTGCTGTAGGCAGCGG
>CAZVVR010000316.1:0-1060 GCA_964630605.1 uncultured Mageeibacillus sp.
CTCCGGCTGTAATAATAAGCAGCAGAAAACCCGATGCATCTACTGTTAGCCCGACTGCTTTAGAAAAAACCGAAGCAACCGGCACTGAGCTGACTGAAGTTTCGACAGTAAAACCAATTGAACAGCCGGTATATGATGCTGTTGAAAAGCCGGTTTTCGAAGATTTTCTCTGGTATACCCAAGATGTTTATAAAAACGGTAAACCCGGACAAGCGGCAGGGCTTGATTTCCCGGATCTGACGGGTAAATGGAAAGCTCTGATTTGGTATGATCCTCAAAACACGATGGATGCAGAAGGCTGGGACAGTCTTTTTATTGAGATAAGCGGCCAACCTGATCAGGTACTTTTAAAACTTATTTGGCAAGAATCCTATGTTAAATCTATCGGCAGCATTGTAGATATGACTGCCTTGGCTTTTTCCGAAATGTCAGGTTTATATGATAACCAGGGCATCGCAGCAGGGGATACAGGATACCAACTGTTTTTAACCGATTTTTACCTGTTGGGAAATCAGCAGTATGCCTATGGTTATATGCTGGTTGCCAGCGGTGAAGATGTATTTGTCGCCCTTGTCCGACCCTAGTCGTTGATCACATAGAGTTGTCATGTAGCATATACTATGTCTTTTTTTCCAGTAACAATTGGAACAAATGCATGTGAATTTTGCTGTGCGAAATTTACTTTATGCTAAGCTCAAAGAACTAAAGCAGCTGCAAATACAAAACAAGGAGAATAAAAAATGGATATTGAGCTTGCTTCCTTGTTACTTATAGCTGCACCCATGCCAAATTATCTGGCGGGAGGAGCAACCTTAGGTCCCGCTCTCACCTTTGGCTATGTCGCGGGAAAAAACGCAAGCAACGAGCCTGAACGTTAAAACAAAATTTAAGAAACGAGGAAATGACATGGATCAGACTACTGCTGCAAAAGTTCCCTTTACACGGCCAAATGCCAAACAATGTATCTGCTGGCAGTGCCCCGTGCAAGCCGACAGTGCCTGTATTGAAGAAAATGCAGAAAAAATGGGTGAAGTCATGGCCACAGAGTTTTTCGAACCTG
>CAZVVR010000317.1:0-1030 GCA_964630605.1 uncultured Mageeibacillus sp.
GACGCTTTGGAAGCTTATGTGGCATTATTAGAAAAAGAAGGAATGCTTGAATAAAAGCATCAAGATAAGCAGATAGTAAAAGTTAAAAAGAAAAAAACGGAGGAACAAAATGATTAAAAATTGGGACAAAGTAAAAATTTATGACCTTTCAATCCCCACAAGCCATTTAACCCCGCCGTGGCCAACCTATGAGCCGCTGCAGGTTAAATTCTTCAAACGTCTGACGCCAAACGGTGCTAACGGAATGCTGATCACAACATCGAACCATGTCGGGACTCACCTTGATGGTCCGCTGCACTTCGATACAGCCGGCCGTGACATTGCGTCACTGGAACTGGACAAATTAGTAGGCCCCGGTGTGGTTGTAGACCTTTCTGATATCACAGAAGACTGGTCAATTTACACACCAGAACACATAATGGAACGTGCGGACGTACGTAAGGGCGACATTCTTTTCATCAATACAGGTTATAACAAGTACGGCTTTGATCAGCCGGAAGCTGATGAGCGTCGTTATATGCTCCGTCATCCCGGTCCGTCCCTGGACTTTATACCTTGGCTGAAAGAAATGGAAATTAAGTATATCGCAGTTGACTGCGGTTCCGCCGACCACCCCATGAACACAAAGATTCGTGACTGGGAACCCCGTGAAGCAGAAGCCTGTGACAAGTTTATGAAAGAGCGTTACGGCAAAGGTCTGAATGAAATGTATCCCTGGCCCGATGTATATCAGGCCATGCATATTGATCTGTTCCCTCAGCCCGACGAGATAATACACGTCGAGTGCATTGGCGGCCAGATCAACGAAGTACTGGGCCGACGTATGATACTTGGAACTTTCCCCTGGAAATTCCAATATGGTGAATCCGCTTTCTGCCGCTGCGTGGCTTTTGAAGAAGTAGAATAGTAAGAGCAAATTTGCCAATTCTGATATTGGTACAGGGCAAGTCCGGATCTTTCCCGGTCCGGGCTTGTCCGAAACAGAAATAGTTTGCTTTTATAAAGTATTAATATTCATAGTATTGTTCAT
>CAZVVR010000318.1:0-1025 GCA_964630605.1 uncultured Mageeibacillus sp.
ACGGTTTGCTTCTGCAATGCGGTGAATTTCTTCTTTGCGCTTGAAAGCGGCTCCGGTATCATTTGTAGCGTCAAGCAACTCATTGGCCAGACGTTCTCTCATGGTACGTTCGTTACGCTTTCTGGCTGCTTCAACTATCCAGCGCAGCGCTAATGTTTGGCGACGCTCCGGTCGCACTTCTATAGGTACTTGATAGTTTGAACCGCCGACACGGCGAGCTTTAACTTCGAGCACGGGCATTACGTTTTCTAAAGCTTTTTCGAAGACTTCGAGTGGATTTTGTCCTGTCCGGTCCTCAACAATGTCAAAAGCATCGTAGACAATACGCTGAGCTAACTGCTTTTTACCGTCAAGCATTATGCTATTAACGAGCTTGGCGACGCGCTTGTCATGATATACGGGATCGGGCAAAACTTCTCTCTTAGGTACATGACCTTTCCTTGGCATCTTCCTTCCCTCCTTTCATGATTATACGGGTATCTTCCCGAAATCATAGGTACTCACGATATGGACACGTGTCATGCTTTTAGAACAGGCCTAAAAAGGCGTGTACTGATGGCATGTTTTTATCCAACCGCTGGTGTACTATCTGGTCTTGGCGACCTTTGGCTTTTTCGTACCATATTTCGAACGGCTCTGACGACGATCGGTAACGCCGGCTGTGTCAAGAGTTCCACGTACGACATGGTAACGAACACCAGGCAAGTCTCTGACGCGTCCACCGCGAATTAAGACCACACTATGCTCCTGCAAGTTGTGACCTTCACCCGGGATATACGCATAGACCTCATACTGGTTTGTTAGACGGACACGAGCAACTTTACGCAAAGCTGAATTAGGCTTTTTAGGCGTAGTTGTTCTCACGACCGTACATACGCCTCGCTTTTGCGGTGACGGATACTTTGTATTTCTCTTTTTTAACGAGTTCAGACCATACTGCAGTGCAGGAACGTCTGTTTTCGATTTTTTTGACTTCCGTCCTTTTCTGACCAACTGGTTGAATGTAGGCATCAACACACCTCCTT
>CAZVVR010000319.1:0-1025 GCA_964630605.1 uncultured Mageeibacillus sp.
GTATTTGCAAGATAAGTCTCTGATGCTTTTTTCATCAAGCTGTCAATTTCTTCTATTGAAGTATCGCGCTTGGCCAGGAAAGTAAGATCTATTACCGATCCTGTTGCCACCGGTACTCTAAAGGCCATGCCCGTGAGAATACCTTTTACTTCGGGCAAAACTTCGCCAACTGCCTTAGCTGCCCCGGTTGAAGCAGGAATGATATTGATAGCCGCTGCACGTCCGCTGCGATAGTCTTTTTTAGATGGTCCGTCGACTAATTTTTGAGTGGAGGTATAGGCGTGGATAGTAGTCATAAGACCCTTTTCAATACCAATACCTTCTTTTAAAAGCACGTGCACTATAGGTGCAAGGCAATTTGTTGTACAAGAAGCATTAGAAACAATATGGTCTTCTTTCGGATCATACTCTTCTTCGTTTACACCCATTACAAAAGTCTTAACTCCACCTTTGCCGGGAGCTGTTATCAAAACTTTTTTTGCGCCAGCTTCAATATGACCCTGGGCTTTTTCGCGCTGAGTAAAAGCACCTGTAGCTTCGATGACATATTCCACGCCAAGTTCTTTCCAGGGAAGCTCTGCCGGTGTATTTGCGGCCTGAATACAACGGGTTTTGTATTTTCCGTCTACTACAATTACATCGTTAGTTTCCAGCGAAGAATCCGATTTCTCAGTTGTCAGATCTCCATGATAACGTCCTTGCGTAGAGTCATACTTCATCTGGTAAACAAAATAATCCGCGTCTGTGGATATGTCGGAAACTGCAACAACGTCAACTTTATCACCAAGTATACCGTCTTCGATCATACCCCGAAATACCATACGTCCGATGCGTCCAAATCCATTAATTGCGACTTTAACTGCCATAATTTAATCCTTTCAATTTTCCAATATTTTTTATTATTTACATGTTCTGTCAAACATTTATTATAACGTCTCACCATCTAAACAGCAATATTTTAGCATAGTTCCACAAGTCGAGGTATGGTGTCTATTACGGAAACAGCCATCTAAACAGCAATATTT
>CAZVVR010000320.1:0-1025 GCA_964630605.1 uncultured Mageeibacillus sp.
AATTAAAGTAACAGCATCGTCAATGGCAACCACGCTGAGCAAGGTCTCGGTAAAGGGACCTCTGGCCTGATACTGCTTGATTACCATTACTGTGGCTGCCGGAGCTGTGGCGGCCGCAATAGCTCCTAAAACCAAAGCCAGCGGAAAGGGGAAGCCAAAAATAGCGAGAGCTAAAACTACGAAAACCATAGCAACAAAAGCATTTAAGGTCGCAATCACAACCGGGGTCATACCAAGTCGCTTGAAATAACTTATTTTGAATTCAGTGCCGATAGAGTAGGCTATAAGACCCATTGCCAATTCAGAGACAAATCTCATATTGGTCAAAATATCGGCTGAGACGATGTTTAGAACATACGGTCCCACCAGTAAACCGGCCAGCAAAAAGGCCGTAACGTTGGGTAAATGAACCTTTTTAGCAAGACGGCTGAGAAGTAGTCCGGAAATAAATAAAATGAAAAGTGTATAAAATATGTTCTGCATTAGTCCCCACACTCATAAATAGTATCCTTGAAAGAAATCTTACCTTTTATATCACCAACATCAAGAGTAAAAGCAATACCGCGGTTGGGCTGGTTTAAATCACCGACAACCGACTCAATGATCTCGATGGCAGTAGCAACTCTTTCCTTGGGCAGCACCACAAAAATGGTTCTGTTCTCCTCGCGGTTGGCATTCAAAAGCTGGCGCAGGGCTCCAAAAACAGCTTCCTGATTGCTGCTGTAAAGTGCTTTGGCCATGCCGGTGCTGTGGATAATGGTGGCGCCTCTGATACCGTTATCCTGCAAGGCATGCAGCAGATCATTTAGCTTTTCGACCTCGTTTAATATAAACACTAAACATTTCACGGGACTACCTCCTCAGATATTTAATTTTCGGAAAAAACAAAACGATTCGATACTCTTTATAAGTATAATTTTTAAAAATAATAGCCCCGGATATTTTGGCAGCCTAGGGCTTTAAACGTTCAAGTACAGTCTATATTAGAAGTAGATATCTATCAAGGTGAGAGCTTGTAACGACAG
>CAZVVR010000321.1:0-1024 GCA_964630605.1 uncultured Mageeibacillus sp.
CAGTTACGAAAGTTGTTTTAAAAGCTTTTCGGTTAATATCAAATTCTTAGATACGACTGCACGGACATCCACAGCAATAACTCCTTTGTCCGCCACATCAATGGACAAAATTTCGACTCTCAGCAAATCACCAGACTCGGCGGATGAATTGAAAGATGATTGTCATTATAATCATTTCGGTTATGGTTGCCGCACTGGTCAGCGCGCTAACCGCGATCGTTGTATTCCGACCGGTTTATAGCAACCGTTATTGGCGGCATGAACAGCCTGGTTGGTGCGATGACCGGTGGCTATGTCTTATGGATTACCGTTTAACCTGTTGATTGTTTTTCTACCGACTTTGGTCACATATCGGATTTATGGGTATTGGTGTCTAAGCCTCAACTATCTTGTCAACATCACCGGCAACAAAGGACTTAGCAGATCCCAATTTGTATCAATTTCTCACTAGAATACAGATTCCTATTAATCATCCCGCAATTCTGCTAGTATTTTTGATAGCCATGATCAGTATTTTGGTACTACGTCCTGACGGTATCTCCCGGGGACGAAAATTAACTTTGCAACATTTCAGAACGCGGAAAACAAAATTAGCTAAAAAAAGAATAAGCTCGCGAAAGAAATAATTCATAACAGTAAAATATCTACACCAGCCGAATTGTAAAAAATATTTTGTTAGTTTTATTTTATTATTTGAACAATGCATTGAAATTTTTATATTATCAATTGTAAAATAGGAAAAACAATGAATAATAATTCTAAAAAAAGTAAATTAACTGTTTCCGGCAACTTGAAAAGAACACTGGGGCTGGCAGATGCAATTGCCATCGGATTGGGAGCAGTTATAGGTGCTGGCATTTTTGTGGTATCAGGTGTAGCAGCAGAAATTGCCGGTCCCGCCATTTTGATCTCACTTGTATTTGTCGGTCTGGCTGCAACTTTCAATGGTCTAAGTTCTGCTCAACTGGCAGCTCGTTTCCCAGCAGCAGGCGGAACATATGAATATGCATATGAGCTTCTTAAC
>CAZVVR010000322.1:0-1003 GCA_964630605.1 uncultured Mageeibacillus sp.
GGTTCAATGTCAGCATGGAAAAAACCAGGGCTGAAAAAAAGTACAGTAGCAGCAACGATGGGTGTGTCGCTCGTAAAGTTATCAATTTTTTGTTTTTTGATTTCAAAGTCGTGTATTCCCTGCTAAAATTTCAAATTATCAATAAGGTGAACCGGGGACGTCACCGGTTTTGATGGTGTAGTGGAAACTAATGCGATCTCCATTCGTTACGATCAGATTGGAAGCTGATGTGTTCGGAAAGTTTCCGTTTACCGAGAATATCCAACCGCCTGACCCGCTCGCTGCTCCTGAACTAATACCCTGAATAGCAGAAACATACGTCCCAAGAAAATTATTGCTGGCGCTGATAACATAGCCACTTTCTTTTAGAACATCTAAAACCGTACTTCCCGGCTTAACAGACAATTCTTTATTTGACATCATTATTCCGTCCGGAGCATAAGATGCAGCAGCTGTTAAATTTGCATTTACAGCATTGACACAATTAATCGTTAAATAAACAGTAATTTTTCCGTCGGGAGTAGTTGTTGTCGTAGTAGCAGCCTTTGTAGTTGTACTGCTGGTAGTGGAGGTGGTGGTCGCTGCAGTTTTTGTGCTCGCTGAGGTTTTAGCTTTACTTGTCTTGCTGGTTGTCGTGCTTTTTGTCGTTTGTTTTTTGGTAGTCACCTGCTCGCTAACAGCACTGCTGCTTTCACTTGTAACTGATGTAATGCTATTTTCCTTGCTGTAATCAGGATCCTCAGTTACATTTTCTTTGGTCTTCTCAGTGGTAATTTTCTCAGTTGAATTTGTAGAAGCTTTGTGAGTTTGGATTTTACTTTTTTCTGAGGATGGTTGATAAAAGCTGGCCTCAGGAGAACTGTTTTTTGGAGTGCAAGCATTCAAAAAGGAAATACTCAAGATAAATATCAAGAGCAAACTAATAATAGTCAGTTTTTTGGTTCTGTTTTTTTTCTTGTAATTACCGTTCATCTTATGAACCCCTTAAGCCCGCTGAAAAGCG
>CAZVVR010000323.1:0-1000 GCA_964630605.1 uncultured Mageeibacillus sp.
TGGCGTCATCATGCCCTTGCAATTTGCTTTACAGGCTACGGGTCTTGAAGGCCACGAATTGCATCTGCAGACATACAGCGGCGCAGTAGCAGCCTGCTTAGTGGGTGGCTTAGTTGAGATGCTGGGCGGTATAGTCTCTCCTTACATACGCAGATATATACCTCGTGTTGCCATGCTGGCGACGGTTGCAGGAGTAGCACTGGTCTGGATGGGAACCAAAGGGCTTTTTTCAGTAATCGATCAGCCGATTCTGGCAATCCCGATCTTATTTATTGCTATTCTTGGTCTCATCGGGGGATACAAAATTAAAGGAGTTGATCCTCTATTTCTTTCTTTCACTTTAGGATTGATTGGAGCCCTGGTATTAGGATATTCACAGTTTACAACTCAGGGATTTGGTTTCCACCTTCCCATTCCTAAGGTTACCCCTGTAATCGCAGGCTTTGCTCTGATCGTTCCATATCTGACAGCGATAATTCCTGTTGAAATTTATAACTTCCTGGAAACCATGGATAACGTCGAGGCAGCCCACGCTTCCGGTGACAGTTACAGTGTTGTCGAAGCACAGATATCTAACGGTGCCTGTACTGTTATCTCGTCTTTATTTGGTGGAATTATTCCTAATACAGTTTGGATTGGACACTCAGGTCTCAAAAGAAGCAATGCCGGTATAGGCTACTCCTGGCTTTCAGGCGGTCTTTTCATGGGCTTTGCCGTAGTCGGCGGATTCCAATTTCTCTATGATCTGATTCCGATTTCCATTGTAGGTATTGTTTATGTCTGGTGTACCCTGACTATGGTTGTCCAAACCTTTTCAGACACTCCGAGACGTCATGCCGCAGCCGCTGTAATCGCACTGATACCTCAAGTTGCTGATTTTGTCTTTACGCAGGTTAACAGCACATTGCAATCAGCTGGTATCTTTCAAGTTACAGCTGAGGTTGAAGCTTCTATGATAGAAAGTGGAGTTTTGTGGGGAGGGCTTCCTGCATTAAAATAC